>NZ_JASCXL010000029.1:0-87133 GCF_030010595.1 Streptomyces sp. CC224B
CCCCCGCCGGCGCGCGGCGGCCCCCCCGCCGGGGGCCGGCCCCCGGGGCCCGCCCCCCCCCCCCCCCCCCCCCCCCCCCCCCCCCCCCCCCCCCCCCCCGGCCGGGTCACCGCGCGAACCAGGTCGCGCCCGCGAGCGGGCCCCCGACGGCGGCGGCGAGCGTCAGCAGGCGGTACGGCACCCGCTGGATCGTCAGGCGCAGGCCGCCGACGCGGAGTTCGAAGACGGGCGGGACGGTCGGGGCGGGCGGGGCGGGCGGTGTGGTCCTGGTGTCCATGGGTTCTCCTCGAGATCGGGTTGCGGGCGCGGGCACGACGAAGCCCCGCCTGTGGGAGGCGGGGCTTCTGGGTTGAGGGTCTGTCAGTTAGCGTGCCTATCAAGTGCTTTGGGGCGTACCCGGGTCCTCGCGTGGCGGGGGACGCGCGGCGGGTGCCGTGTGCTGGTCCATGGTTCCTCCTCGGGGTGACCGGCCTGCGCGTGCCCTCCGCCACGGTTCTGGCAGGGGCACCAGGCTCGCGCTCGCGCGACCGCGAAGCGGCTCGGCCTGGTGCCCCTGCCAGGTTCGTGGCGCGATGGGCGCGCGGGCCGGTCACTCCCGGGGAGGAACCGTGGAACCCGTCAGGTGCGCAGCGACGCCTGTTCCCGCAGGACGTCCCGCACGTCCTGGCCCAAGGCGCTGTCGCGGATCTCCCGGCGGAAGCGGTGGAGCCGTCCCTCCACCGCGCGTTCGCTGATCCGCAGGCGCTCGGCGATCGCGCGCCGCGGGTAACCGGCGGCCACCAGCACGAGGATGACCCGTACGTCGGGATCGGCCGTCCGCAGCACCCGCTCCAGGACGTCACGGGCCACGACGGCGAGGGCGGGGTCGGCCGTGCCGGTCCTGGCGGGCGCGGTCGCGGCGGCCGCGTCGGTGACTAGGCGCCGCCGGAACTCCTGCCGGTGCCCGCGGGCCTTTCGCCACGAAGAGAAGACCCTTGGGAAGTGCAGGAGCAGGGCACCGACGACGTACGTCTCCAAGGAGGCGCCCTTCCGGGCGTCCCAGGTGGCCCACGGCTGCTCGGCCTTCTCCAGGGCCTTGAGCAGCGTGTCACCGGCCAGGTCGTCACGGTCCTCCGGCGATCCGCGCAGGGCTTCCAGCTCGGCGGAGGTCGGAGCGACGAAGCGTCCCTGCGCCCGGCACCGCTCGTAGACCCGCTGCGAGCGGATCATGTTCCGCAACGCCTCGTGCCCGCGTACGTGGAGGCGGTCCCGGACCTCTTGCGGTGGTTCGTCCCGCGCGTCCCGCGACGGGGCCGCCTCACGGTGCTCGTCCGCGGGGGCCGGAGGCCGTGGCTGGGCGTTCTCCCGCACATCGCCCCCCGTTCCGGTGTCCCGTACGTAGTGCCTCGGCCCTGGTGTCCCATGGGTGTTATATGCAGCCCCGGCCCCTGACCCCACGCGAAAGGGAGCCCTTTTTCTGTGACGTCGGCCACTCCGGCCCCCGGCTACGGTCCCGGGGTCAGGGTGTCGCGCACAGCCCGCCGCGCAGGTCCGTGACGTCGACCTTCCCGGTCAGGCTGTGCAGCGCGAACTGGAGGTCCCGCAGACCGCGCAGGGAGCCGAGGTCGCGGGCCGTGTGGGCCTCCAGGGCCCGCAGGTGGGAGCGGACGGTGAACTCGGAGAGGCCGAGGGCGCGGGCGGCCGGTTCGACGTGGGCGTCGTGGGCGAGCCAGGCCGTGGCGGTGGCCAGCAGGCCCCGGTGGTCGCCGCGCGCGCCGCACAGCAGGCTCTCCGCCCAGGCCGTGGCCTCGGGCGTGGTCAGCAGGTCGTGCAGGGTGGGGGCCGGCTCGGCGTACGGCGCGGCCGACCGGCCGGGCACCTGCCGCTCGGCCGCGAGCACGTCCAGCGCGAACCCCACGGCGATCCGGTCCGTGACGGTGGAGAAGTCCATCTCAAGGAGTTCCGCCGCCCGGGCCACGCGACGACTGACGGTGTTGCGGTGGACGTGCAGCCGCCGCGCGGCCACGGAGTACGGGTAGGCCAGGGCGGTGGGCAGCGTCTCCCGCAGCAGCTCCCAGTGGTCGAGGGGCCGCAGCACGGGCTGGAGGAACGCGCGCGCCCAGCGCCGCGCGGCGGCCGCGGGAAGCACGCTGATCAGGTCCGTGCTCTGCGCGGACAGCGCCACCGCGTCCGGGCGGCGCAGCGCGAACCGCTGGGCGGTCACGGCCTCCTGCACGGCGTCGGCGAGCATCGTCATCCGGTGCGCTCCGCTGCCGCCCAGCGAGGCGTCGGACCCGAGGTCGGCGACCAGGCGCGTGAGCGCGGTGGCCACGCGGTCGTCGGCCCGGCCGGGCCGGACCGGCTCGACGACGAGGACCCGGCGGTCCTCGCGCGGGTCGGCGACGGCCAGGGCGAGGCCTGCCGTGGCGGTCTCGCAGCGGCGCAGGACGGCGTCCCGGTGCGTGGCCGGGACGTCGACGACGAAGGCGCGGACCGTCTCCGGCGAGAGCAGGCCCGGGGCCTGCGCGGCCATGACCCGGCGCGCCTTGTCGACCTCGGCGTCCAGGAGCAGCTCCACGGCGGCCCGGCGGACGGCGTACGCGGTGTGGGTGGCCGTACGGTGCTCGCGGCGCGCCTGGTCGAGGAGGCCGAGCAGGCGCGCGGCGTGGTCGAGGAGCCGGAGGTCGGCGTCGTCGAAGGACGGCGCGGGGCGGGTGACAGCGAGGACGGCGCCCTCTTGGCCAGGGGCGAAGGCCTCTTGGCCGGGGGCGGCGCCCTCTTGGCCGGAGGCGGAGGCCCGTTGGCCGGGAACGGCGCCCTCTTGGCCAGGGGCAAGGGCCTCTTGGCCGGGGACGGCGGCCCCTTGGCCGGGAGCGGCGGCCCCAGGGCCGAAGGCGGCATCCCCGGAGCCGGGTCCGGTGGCAGCGCCCTCCGGGCCGAGGGCGGCTGCCCCCGCGCCCGGCGGCGCCAGCGGCACGAGCCGCGTGCAAGGACCGGGTGTACACGGGCCGGACCCGGCGCCCCCGCGCGGCAGCGCCCGGGCCAGGGCGTCGGCCGCGGTGGCGGGCGCGGCCGCCAGGACGCGTTCCGGGTCGCTGACGAGGACCTGGGCCCGCAGGGCGCGCGCGAGGCCGTCGGCGACGCGCTGCATCGCCCCGGGGTCCGCGAGCCGGGCGGGCAACTCCTCGACCAGGGCGCTCAACCGCGCGGCCTGGCGCTCCACGACGGCGAGGCGCCGGTCCTGGAGGCCGCGGCGTACGACGGCCCACTGCCGCGGCGGCGCGGTGGTGGTGAGCAGCGGCAGCCCGACGGCCGCGGCCAGGTCGCGGGCGCCCCGCGGGAACGGCTGGTGGTCGCCGGCGGCGACGTGGGCGACGAGGCCCGCGCACTCGTCCAGGGCGAGCTGCTCCACGAGGGTCTCCAGGGCGACCTCCGCGCGCCCCCGGAGCCGGAACGGCACCTCGGTGAGCAGGACGAGGGAACCGGGGGCGAGGCGGCGCTGCGGTTCGCCCTCCAGGAGTTGGGGCAGAGTCAGGGTCGTCACCTCGACGACCCTGACCGCCACGTGCGAAGCGGAGGACACACCTCCGGCGAAGGCCAGCTCAAGTTCGGCCCTGCCGGCCAGCGCGCCCAGCGTCAGCACGTCATCTCCCCCGTTGACTCCCCCGTGCGCACGACGTGTTGCCCGCTCCGGGTTGCCCCGGCCGCTCCGGTACGGGACATACTCAACGGGTTGCGTGCGGGGATTGCAAGCGACAAGGTGTGCAGCATCCACAAGTTGCGGGGAGTGTCGGGAGGAGGCGCGCGTGGCTCGCGAACGATCCGGAAGGACCGTCGCGCACCTCGTGCTCGCCACCCGGCTCAAGGTCCTCAGGGAGGCCGCCGGACTCTCCCTCAAGCAGGCCGCGTGCGCCCTCGGCGCCCACCCGGCCACCGTCCGCCGCATCGAGCAGGCGCAGACGTCCCTGGACGCGGGCCAGGTCTCCGCGCTGCTGCGGGCGTACGGGGCGGCCGCGGCGGAGACCGAGGACTTCCTCGGCAAGCTGGCGAGCGCCAACGCGCCCGGCTGGTGGCACCCCTGGCGGTCCGTCATGGACCCCTGGGAACTGGACCTGATGAGCGTGGAGTCCGCGGCCGGCATCGTGCGCACCTGGGAGCCCGCCCTGGTCCCCGCCCTGCTGCGCACCCCGGCCTACGCCCGCGCCGTGGACGACGTCCTGCGGCCCGACCTGTCGCCCGCGGCCAGGGACCGCAGGACGGAGCTGCTCATGGAGCGCCAGGAGCGGCTGCGCACGCAGCAGACCCGCATCTGGGCGGTGATGTCGGCCGCGGCCCTGTACACCCGGGTGGGGCCGCCGGACGTCATGGCCGGTCAGGTGGAGGCGTTGCGGGCCGCTGCCGAGCGGCCCGACGTGACGCTCCAGGTGCACCCGCTGGACGGGCCCCCGCACGCCCTGACGGGCAAGCCCTCGCTGACCCTGTTCCGCGTGGAGGTGCCGGAGATCTCCGACCACGTGGTCCGGGAAGGAGGCCTGGCCGGGACCGCCGACGTCTGGGACGCGCCCGAGACGGTGACGGCCTACCGCCTGCTCCTCGACTACTCCTGCGCCACCGCCCTGCACCCCGACAAGTCGAAAGAGGTACTGGCCCTCCCATGACCGAACCCATGAAGCTCCCGCCGCGGTTCGACGAGATCGACAAGTCCGTCGCCCACAGCGCCCGCGTGTGGAACTACTGGCTGGGCGGCAAGGACTGGTACGAGGCCGACAAGACCGCCGGGGACGCCTACCGCGACAAGTACCCCTTGATCGAGCCGTTCGCCCAGGAGTCGCGGGGCTTCCTGGTCCGCACCGTGAGCTGGCTGGCCAAGGAGGCCGGGATGCGGCAGTTCCTGGACGTGGGCGCCGGGCTGCCCACCGCCAACAACACCCACGAGGTGGCCCAGCGCATCGCGCCGGAGTGCCGGGTGGTGTACGTCGACCACGACCCGCTGGTGCTGCTGCACGTGCGGGCGATGGGCAAGAGCACCCCCGAGGGCGCGATGGACTACGTGCTCGCGGACATGCGGGACACCGACGCCGTACTGGAGGGCGCGGGCCGGACGCTGGACCTGTCCCGGCCCGTGGCCCTGGTCATCAACGACGTCCTCGGCCACATCGTGGAGTGGGAGGACGCCCTGGGCCTGGTGCGCCGCCTGGTGGCGCGGCTGCCCTCGGGCAGCTATGTGTCGCTGAGCCACTCCACCGCCTCGGACGACAAGCACCGCGAGGTGCAGGAGGAGTACAACAACTCCGGCGCGATCCCCTACGTCTTCCGGGAGCCGGAGCAGACGATCGCGTTCTTCGAGGGCCTCGAGATGGTCGAGCCCGGTTATGTGTCCTGGCCCAACTGGCGGCCCGAGGCGACCACCGGCACCCTCACCGCGCGGGCGGGCTGGGGTGGCGTCGCCCGGATACCGTGACGACGCGTGCCACGGGCGGCGACCCCCACGCCACGCCGTCCGCGACCCCGCCGGCCGTCGAGTACGCCCAGGTGGTGCGGCGGCTCACGCGCGCGGCGACGCGCTCCGGCGCGAGCCTGGTCGCCGAGGCCGCCGCGCTGGTCGACGGCTGGGCGGCGCTGGTGGACCCGCTGGCGGGCGTCGTCCACAGCACCTCGCGGAGCGCCGGGGCCGCGGGGCTGCGGGCCGTGACGCAGCCGCAGCCGCACTCCCGCCTGTCCCTGCACCAGGTGTCCGGGGCCGGCGGCCCGGTCCTCGTCCTCGCCCCCGCCGCCGGGGTGTCCGCCTCCCTGGCCACGCTGACCGCGCAGACCGCCGTCAACCTGCTGCGCGTACGGGCCCGGCGGGCCGAGGAGACGCGGGGCGCCGAGCAGCGGCTGCACACGGCCGTGCTGCGGCTGCTGCTGCGCGGCCGGGCCGACGCGGCCGCCGAGGTGCTCGGGACGTCCGCCACGCACGCCACCGTGTACCGGCTCACCGGGCCCGGCGCGGGTGCCGCGCACGAGGCGCTGTGGCGGGCGACGCAGACCGAGGTGTCCGGTGCCGGGCCGCGCGTGCTGGTCTGCCTGGACGGGGCGGAGCTGGCGGTCGTCGCCTGCCACGGCGCCCCCGGCCCGCACGGCGTCCACGGCGACCAGGACCCCACGCGGCCGCTCGTCGCCCGCCTCGCCGACCGCCACCGACTCCTGTGCGGCGTGGCGGCCCCCGCACCGCTGGACATGTTCGTCACCGCGTGGGCCGAGGCGGGGGCCGCGCGCAACGGCGCCGCCGTCGGCCGCCTCGCCGCCGCGCACGGCCTGGGGGCGCACGGGCTGCTCCACGTGGTGCCCCCGGACCGCCTCGCCACGTGGTCGGCGGCCGTCCTGCAGCCGCTGGACGGCGAGCAGCGGCGGACGCTTGAGGCGTGGCTGCGGTCGGGCTCGGCGCAGGCCGCCACCGCGGCCCTCGGCGTGTCCGAGGGCACGGTCCGGGCCCGGCTGCGGGGCGTCGGCGCGCGGCTCGCGGCCGACCTCGACCACCCCACGGTGCAGGCCCAGTTGCTGCTCGCCCTGCGGGTGCCCGCCGGGCCCGCGCGGGCCACGGCGGCGGCGCCGGTGCTGCCCCACCCGCCGCTGCCCGCCGCCCTGCTCGGCCGCGAGCACGCCCGGGGATGGGCCTCCGCGCTCCTCGAACCGCTGGACAAACGGCTGCGGATAGCGCTGCGCTGCTGGCTGGCGCACCGGGGCCGGACCGCGCCCGCCGCCGCCGAACTGGTCCTGCACCGCACCACGCTCACCACCTGGCTGGGCGAGTGCGGCCGCGCCCTCGGCCTCGACCTGTCGTCGGCGACCGTGCGGGCCGAGCTGCGCCTCGCCGTGGAGACGGCCGCGGCCCCCGACGACGTACCGGCGGCACTGCCGCGCCGGGGCGGCCGCACGTACCGGGGGCCGCGGCCGTAGCCGCCCGGCGGGACCACGTGCCCGTCGGTACGTCGCCGGGGGCCGCGCGCGGCCTTCGGGCGGGTCCGCCCGGGGGCCCGCCCCGGTAACAGAATTCGCCATGCCGCTTCTCCTGGTTCACACGGGGCTGGTGGGCTGACCGCGCCCATGTCACCCACCACAGGAGGCGCGAGTGAATCTCGTGGTCAACGGCGACGCGGAGAGCGGGCCCGGCGGCAGTGCCGAGCCCGTCACCGCGGTACGCGGCTGGAAGGTCGTCCAAGGAGCCCCGGCGCTCGTCCCGTACAGCCTGGGCGGCGGCTACCCGACCGCGTCCGACCCCGGTCCCGAGCGGCGCGGGAGCCGCTTCTTCTCGGGCGGGAACAGCCCCCGCACGGCGCTGACGCAGGACATATCGCTGCCCAGGTCCGGCCCGGCCGGGCGGCGCGCCGTCGACGCGGGGCGGGTGCGCTACGCGGTGACCGCGTGGCTCGGCGGCTACGCCGGGCAGGAGGACGGCGCCCGGCTCTCCGTGGAGTTCCGGGACGCCCAGGGCACCCCGGTGGCCCTGAGCATGCTCGGCCCGGTGAGCGCCGCCGAGCGCGGCGGCCGTACGGGCCTGGTGCGGTGCGAGGCGCAGGCCCTCGTGCCGCCGGGCGCGCGGTCGGCGCGGGTCCTGCTGGTGTTCACGCGCAGCGGCGGCGGCACCTCCAACGACGGCTACGCCGACGCCGTCTCCCTCACCCTGCAGCCCGCCGGAGGCCACCGATGACCGTCAACCGCCGTGATCTGCTGAAGGCCGCCGCGGCCGCGGGCGCCCTGAACCTGGCCTGGCCGCTCGCCACCGGCCTCAGCCCCGCGCAGGCCCGGGAGGCCGCCGAGAAGCTGGGTGCCGTCTACGACCGGGCGCCGTTCACGCTCGGCGTGGCCTCGGGCGACCCGCAGCCGCACTCGGTGGTGCTGTGGACCAGGCTCGCGCCCGAGCCGCTGGCCGCCGAGCAGGACCTGCCCGAGGTGGTCGAGGTCGCGTGGGTCGTCGCCAAGGACGCCGGCCTGCGCCGCGTCGTCGCGCGGGGCACGGCTCCGGCGTCGGCCACGCTCGGGCACAGCGTGCACGTGCCGGTGGACGGGCTGGCCCCGGGCCGCACCTACTGGTACGCGTTCAAGGCGCTGGGCCGCACCAGCCGCGTGGGCCGCACGCGGACCGCGCCGCGCGGCCGGGTCGGGAAGGTGACCTTCGCCGCCGCCAACTGCCAGGCGTTCCACGACGGCTACTACGCCGCGCACCGGGGCATCGCCCGCGAGGACGTCGACTTCGTCGTGCACCTCGGCGACTACATCTACGAGCACGGGCAGGTCGGCGGCGTCCCGGAGGCGCACGTACGGGACCACGACGGCCCGGAGATCTTCACGCTCGCCGACTACCGCAAGCGGCACGCCCTCTACAAGGGCGACGCGTCGCTCCGTGCGGCGCACGCCGCGCACCCGTGGTTCCTGACCTGGGACGACCACGAGGTCGTCAACGACTACAGCGGCACCGGCGGCGGCGCGCCGTTCATGAAGCGCCGCGCCGCCGCGTACCAGGCGTGGTTCGAGCACATGCCGCACCGTGACTCCTTCGGCGGGTCGGCGCTGCCGGACCCGGAGATCCACCGCGTCCGGCGCTGGGGCGACCTGCTCGAACTCACCGTCCTCGACCTGCGTTCGCACCGCTCCGCGCAGAACCTGCCCGACGGCACGATCCTCGGCGCCGAGCAGAAGGCGTGGCTCAAGAAGACCGTCGACCGGGCCCCGGACTCCTGGCACGTCTGGGCTAACTCGATCATGCTGAGCCAGTTGCGCGGCCGGCCGGGCGGCTCGTACATGTTCACCGACCAGTGGGACGGCTTCCTCGCCGAGCGCAAGGAGGTCCTCGGGCATGTGCACGCGAGCGGCCTCGAGGACCTCGTGGTCGTCACCGGCGACTGGCACTCGGCGTTCGTCGACGACGTCCGCACCGACTTCGACGCCCCCGACTCCCCGCTGGTGGGCACGGAGTTCACGGCGCACTCGGTGACCTCGGGCGCGTACTCCCCGGAGTGGAACGCCAAGAACGGCCCCCTGATGGGCAAGGCCAACCCGCACCTGAAGTACTTCGAGGGCAACCGGTACGGCTACGACGTGTACGAGGTGACGCCGGAGCGGTTCAGCGCGCACATGCGGGTGATCGGCGACCGCCGCGACCCACGCTCCCCCGTCTCCACGCTCACCACCTTCCACGTGGACCGGGGCAGGGCCGGGTCGTACGAGGACGACGCCACGAAGGCGTCGCCCGCGCAGTACCGCAGGGACTAGCCGGGCCTTCGCGGGGGAGCCCTGGGCCGCGCCTGCCCAGGGCTCTCCCGCGGCCTCTCAGAAGGGGTAGTGGGCGTGGCCGTGTGCCTGGACGGTGATCCAGCGGGTGTCGGTGAAGGCGTCGACGCCCGCCTGGCCGCCGAACCGGCCGTAGCCGGAGTCCTTGACGCCGCCGAAGGGGGCCTGCGGCTCGTCGGCGACGGTCTGGTCGTTGACGTGGACGATGCCGGTGCGCAGACGGCGGGCCACCGCGACACCGGCGGCGACGTTCTCGGTGATCACACCGGCGGTCAGGCCGTAGGGGGTGTCGTTGGCCAGGTCGACGGCCTCGTCGACCGAGTCGACGACGTGGACCACGGTCGCCGGGCCGAAGATCTCCCCGTAGTAGATGTCCATGTCCTTGGTGACACCGGTCAGGACCACGGGGGCCAGGAGCGCCCCGGCGTCGCCCTCGACCCGGCCGGTGCCGGCCAGGAGCTGTGCTCCCTTGGCGGTGGCGTCCTGGATCAGTGCGGCGACGCGCTGGGCGGCACGGGCGCTGACGACCGGGCCGACGACGGTGGCCGGATCGGACGGATCGCCGTGGCGCAGGGACTTGATCTTCGCGGCGAGCTTGCGGGTGAACTCCTCGGCGCGGTCGCGGTGGACGATGACACGGTCGGCGGACATGCAGATCTGGCCGGAGTTCATGAAGGAGCCGAAGGCGGCGGCGTCCACCGCGTGGTCCACAGCGGCGTCGGCGAGCACCACCAGGGCGTTCTTGCCGCCGAGTTCGAGGACGGCGGGCTTGAGGTGCTCGGCCGCCAGCACACCGACGCGGCGGCCGACGGCGGTGGAGCCGGTGAAGTTGACCAGCCGGACGCGCGGGTCGGCGATCAGGGCGGCGACGACCTGGGGAGCGTCGGCGAGGTCGTTGGTGACGACGTTGAGGACGCCCGCGGGCAGCCCCGCCTCGTGCAGGATGTCGGCGAGGAAGAGGCCGCAGGCCAGCGGGGCGTCCTCGCTGGGCTTGAGCACGACGGTGTTGCCCATGGCCAGCGGCATGGCGATGGCGCGGACGCCGAGGATCAGTGGGGCGTTCCAGGGTGCGATCGCCGCGACGACGCCGACCGGCACGCGGACGAGCATCGAGTACGCGCCGGGGGTGTCGGTGGCGAGGATCTGCCCGGTGGGCTGGGTGATCGCGGCGGCGGCCTCGCGCAGGATCCCGGCGGCGAGCGCGGCGTTGAAGCCGGCCCAGGGGGCGGCGCCGCCGACCTCGCCGGCCATCAGCGCGACGGCCTCGGGCGTGCGGGCTTCGAGGAGGTCGGCGGCGCGCAGGAAGATCGCGCGCCGCCGGGTGGGGGCCAGGGCGGCCCAGGGGCCGGCGGCCGCGTCGGCGGCGTCGACCGCGCGGGTGACGTCCTCGGGGGTGCCCGCGGCGACCTGCGCGTACGGGGTGCCGGTCCAGGGGGCGATGGCGGGGGGGGTGCGGCCGGAGGAGGCGGGGATCTCCCGGCCGCCGATGATCAGTCCACGGGTGACGGAGGTCATGGGGAAGCTCCTGAAGGGTTCTGTCGGATGCCGTGACGGGTCCGCCGGACTACGGGGCGGCGGGCTCGGGGCGCCCGCTGGGCACGGCCCGCGGCCCGGTGCGAGCGCGGAAGCGCAGGGCGGCGGCGAGGCCGCGTCCGACGGCCAAGTGGACGGCCGGGTGGACGGCTTGGCGGACGGCTTGGTGGACGGCCGCGCGACGGACGGTTCCGGCGGAGCGAGGCGTGGTGCGGCTCATGAGGGGGCGTCCTCTGCGGCTCGGGGAGGGGTGGGTGAGGCCGTCCGTGCGGGAGCCCAGCACCCCATGTGTTCGCCCAGCGAAATTTCCTTCGCTATGGGATCGGGCCGAGTCTGCGGCACCGCGGTCCGGCCGTCAATGGGCGGCCGGGTATCTTCCCCGTACGCACTGATCAGGACGTGAGGGAAGGGGGCCGGCATGTCGGGAGAGGCCGTCGGCCCCCTGGAACGCGGCCTCGCCGTACTCCACACCATGGCGGCGCACCCCTCTCCGCGGATGCGGCGCAGCGATCTCACCGCCGCCACCGGCCTGCTCCGCTCCCCCGTCGACCGGATCATCGCCACCCTGCTGCGGCTCGGCCACGTCCGTGCGGACGGGCGGGACGTGTCCCTGACCCCGCGCGTGATGGAGCTCGGCAACGCGTACCTCGCCTCCTGCGGCCTCGTCGACGCCTTGGAGCCGTACGTCGAGGAGCTGGCCGACGGACTCGACGAGTCCGTGTCACTGGCCGTTCCGGACCGCGACGGCGCCCGGCTGATCACTCAGGCTGTCCGGCGCCGTGCGATGTACCTGGCCTTCCACGTCGGCGACCTGCTGCCGGCCGACCGCAGCGCCGCCGGGGTGGTCCTGGCCGGCGGGTGGGGGGAGGCGGAGTTCCGCGCCTGGCGTGCCCGGCGGCATGAGGACCCCTTGGACGCGGGCTCCCCCGCGGTCCCTCCCCGCGACGCGGCCCTCGCGGAGGACGGGCCGGAACGGCGCCTCCGCTCCCGCGCGGCCGCGGCCCGCCGTGCCGGCTGGGCCCTGGACGAGGAGTGGATCGAGCCCGGGCTGCTGGCCCTCGCCGCCCCCGTCCGGAACCCGGACGGCCGGATCCTGGCCGCGGTCAGCGTGCTCACCCACACCAGCCGGTACTCCGCCGCCGACTTCCCCGGACACGCCCTGCCCCGGCTCCAGGCAGCCGTCGCCCGGATGGAGACCGCACTCCACCAGGCGCCGCGGCCCGTCGGCCGCCCCACGCCCACCGCCCAGGACCTGAGCGAGTCCAAGGACGAACTGGGCATGGAGTTCCTGGAGTCCCTCGCGCGCGGCCTCGCCGTGCTGTCCGCCTTCCGCGGGGCCGGTGGCGGACTGACCGTCAGCGCGGCCGCCGCGGCGACCGGGTTGTCCCGGGCGACCGCACGACGCGCCCTGCTCACCCTGCGGCACCTGGGGTACGCGGACAGCCAAGGGCCGGTGTACCACCTGCTGCCCCGTGTCCTGGACCTCGGCTACGCCCGGCTGTCCTCCCTCACCCTCACCGACATCAGCCGCCCGCATCTGGCGGAACTGGCCGCGCTCCTGGACGAGTCCGCCTCGGTCGCCGTTCTCGACGGGCCCGACATCCGCTATCTGGCCCGGGCCGCGACCTCTCGCATCCTGCGCATGGACATCACCTCGGGCACCCGCCTGCCCGCCTGGCCGACCTCCATGGGACGCGTCCTGCTCGCGGCGCTGCCCCCTGCCGAGCTGGCCGCCCGCATCGCCCGGAGCGAGCGGCGGTCTCTCACTGCGCACACCCTCACCTCACCGCGTACCCTCACCGCCGCGGTCGGCGCGGCGGCCAGGGACGGCTACGCCTTGGTCGACCAGGAACTGCAGGAGGGGCTGCGTTCCCTGGCCGTACCCCTGCGCGACCGGGACGGGCGTGTGGTCGCCGCCTTGAACGTCGCTGTGCACGCCGGCCGGAGCGCACCCCAGGAGACCCTTGAGCGCGTGCTGCCTGCCCTGCGGGACACCGCTTCCCGCATCGAGGCCGAGCTGGCGACGGCCTTCGCGTACACGCCGCTCGTCACGGGGTAGGCACCGGGTCGGCGGAGGCGACGGCGTTCACGACGGCCCCGCGGACGCGGGCTCCTCCGGGGCCCGCAGCCCCTCCGCCGCGTCCGAGACGCGGCGGATCAACGCCATGAAGAGCGCCTGTTCCTCGGCGGACAGCGGCGCGAGAAAGACCTGGTTCATCCGGGCCGTGCGCACCGTGAGCCTGCGGTGTGTCCGGGCGCCCTCGTCAGTGAGCCGCAGCAGGAACCGGCGGCCGTCGCCGGGATCCCGGACCTTGTCGAGCAGGCCCCGGCGGCTGAGCCGGCTGACGACCTCGGCGATGGTCGAGCGGTCGAGCCCCACCCGCTCGCCGACCGTCCTCTGGTCGAGGCCGGGCTCGGCTGTGAGCGCGTTGAGCACGCCGAACTGCGGGGAGGTGATCTCCTCGGAGACCATCGTCGTCCACAGCAGGTGGTGCGCCTGCTGCAGACGCCGGGCGAGGTGCCCGGGGTGGGTGGTCAGGTCGACCGCGGCCATCGCGTCCCTCCTCTTCGCTTCTGTTGGTGCACTGAGGGTACCGTCCGGCCACCAAGCCGCTCCGCCCTCTCGGCAACACGGTGACCTGCTGGTTCACGCGATCTATTGACGGCCGATACCCCGGGTGCCAGCATGGCGAGGCCCGACGAGATAGTCAGTGCACTGAGCAACTGAGGGTCCAAGCCCTCGGGGCATGGAGGCTTCCGGTATGGACAAAGTGGTCGCCACCGCCGCTGAGGCGGTGGCCGATGCCCGGGACGGGGCAACGCTCGCGGTGGGCGGCTTCGGCCTGAGCGGCGTGCCCAACGTACTGATCCAGGCGCTGTACGACCTGGGGGTGAAGGATCTCGGCGTGGTGTCCAACAACTGCGGCGCGATGGACTCCGGGCTCGCGGTCCTGCTGTCCGCGGGCCGCATCGCGCGGGTGACCGGGTCCTACATCGGCGCCAACAAGGAGTTCGCCCGCCAGTACCTGGGGGGCGAACTGGAGGTGGAGATGATCCCGCAGGGCACGCTGGCCGAGAGGCTGCGGGCCGGGGGGCTCGGCATCCCGGCCTTCTACACCCCGGCGGGGGTCGGCACCCAGGTCGCCGACGGCGGGCTTCCCTGGCGGTACGACGGCCAGGGGGGCGTCGCGGTGGCGTCACCGCCCAAGGAAGTACGCACCTTCGACGGCACCGCGTACGTCCTCGAGCACGGCATCCGTACCGACTTCGCCCTGGTGCGCGCGGCCAGGGGTGACCGGCACGGGAACCTGGTCTTCAACAAGTCGAGCCGGAACTTCAACCCGCTGGCCGCGATGGCCGGGAGAGTGACGGTGGCCGAGGTGGAGGAGCTGGTGGAGCCGGGCGCGATCGACCCCGACCAGGTGCACCTGCCCGGCGTCTTCGTCCAGCGCGTGGTCGCGCTCACCCCCGAGCAGGCGGTGGCCAAGGGCATCGAGCGGCGCACGGTCTCCGCGTCGCCGGCGCGCGGGACCGTTACGAGCGGGCCCGGGACGAGCGGCACCGGGACGGGGAGCGTCTGATGGCCTGGACACGCGAGCAGATGGCGGCGCGCGCGGCGCGCGAGCTGGCGGACGGACAGTACGTGAACCTCGGCATCGGGCTGCCGACGCTGATCCCCAACCACCTTCCGGACGGCGTCGAAGTCGTGCTCCACTCGGAGAACGGCATCCTCGGCGTGGGGCCCTACCCCGGCGAGGACGAGGTCGACCCGGACCTGATCAACGCCGGCAAGGAAACGGTCACGGTGGTGCCCGGCGCCTCCTCCTTCGACTCCTCCCTCTCCTTCGGGATGATCCGCGGCGGGCACATCGACGTGGCCGTCCTCGGCGCCATGCAGGTGTCCGCGCGGGGCGACCTCGCCAACTGGGCCGTCCCCGGAAAGATGATCACCGGGATCGGCGGGGCCATGGACCTGGTGCACGGGGCCCGGACGGTCGTCGTGGTCATGAACCACACGGCCAAGGACGGCTCCGCGAAGGTCGTGGCGGAGTGCTCACTGCCCCTGACCGGCAGGGCCTGCGTCAACCGCATCGTCACCGACCTCGGCGTGCTCGACGTCACCGACGACGGCCTCGCACTGGTCGAGACCGCCCCGGGCGTGTCCACCGAGGAGATCGTGCGGAAGACGGCCGCGGACATCCGTGTCGCCCTCACCCAGGAGACAACGTCATGAGCCTGCGGGACGTCTACGTCGTCGACGCCGTCCGGACCCCGATCGGCAAGTACGGCGGCGGCCTCGCGGGCGTACGCCCCGACGACCTGGCCGCCCACACCCTCCGCGAACTCCTCGCCCGCACACCGGACCTGGACCCCTCCCGGATAGGCGACGTCTACTTCGGCAACGCCAACGGAGCGGGCGAGGAGAACCGCAACGTCGGCCGGATGGCCGGCCTGCTCGCCGGGCTGCCGACCTCCGTGCCGGGCGTCACCGTCAACCGGCTGTGCGCCTCCGGCCTCGAGGCGGTCATCCAGGCGGCGCGGGCCGTCGCGGTCGGCGACGCCTCCATAGTCCTGGCCGGCGGGGTCGAGTCGATGACCCGCGCGCCCTACGTCCTGCCCAAGAGCGACCGGCCGTTCCCCGCGGGCCACACCGAGCTGTACTCGACCACCCTGGGCTGGCGCATGGTCAACCCGCGGATGGAGCCGCAGTGGACCGTGCCGCTCGGCGAGTCGGCCGAACTGATCGCCGACAAGCACGGCATCACCCGCGAGCAGCAGGACGCCCTGGCGCTCGCGTCCCACCGCAAGGCGTCCGCCGCGTGGCACAGCGGGCTGTTCGACGCCGAGGTGGTGCCGGTGCCGGTCCCGCGGCGCAAGGGCGACCCGGTGCTCGTCGACCGCGACGAGTGCGTGCGGCAGGACGCCTCCCTGGAGGCGATGGCCGCGCTGAAGCCGTCCTTCCGTGCGGAAGGGGGCACCGTCACGCCGGGTAACGCGTCCCCGCTCAACGACGGCGCCGCGGCACTGCTCCTCGTCGACGACGAGGGCCTGCGGGCCACCGGGCGCGAACCGCTGGCCCGTGTCGCGGCCACCGGCGTGGCCGCGGTCGAGCCGCACCACTTCGGCCTCGGTCCCGTCGAAGCCGTCAACCGCGCCCTCGCCAGGGCGGGCCGGTCGTTCGGCGACCTGACGACGCTGGAGCTCAACGAGGCGTTCGCCGCCCAGGTCCTGGGCTGTGTCGCCGAGTGGCCCGCGTTCGACCCGGCGGTCCTCAACCCGTACGGCGGCGCCATCGCCCTCGGCCACCCGCTGGGGGCCTCCGGTGCCCGCCTCGCCGGCACCGTGGCCCACCAGCTCGCCCGCAGCGGCTCCGGCACCGGCGTCGCCACCCTCTGCGTCGGCGTCGGCCAAGGACTCGCCCTCGTCCTCGAACGCTGAGCACGCGCGCCGGGCCCGGGCCGTCCGCTCCCCCGCGCCCCGCCCGCGTACCGGCACCCGTACCCGCACCGGCACCGGCACCGGCACCTCATGGACTCGCGTACGCACGTACCAGGAATCCCGGGACACCTCATGACTCACACCCACACCACCCACAGCACCCACACGACGCACACGACGCACACCCAGTCGGACATCGACACCGCCATCGACGAACTCCAGACCGCCTATGACGAGGCGCTGGCGGCGGGCGCGCCCGCGCGCCACCACCCGCGGCGCGACTACGCGCCCTACCGCAGCTCGCTGCTTCGCCACCCCAAGCAGCCGCTCGTCCCCGTGACCGGCGGCGATCCCGAGACGGTCGAGCTGTCCGGTCCGGTGTTCGGCCCGACCGACGTCACGGAGACCGACAACGACCTCACCGTCCAGCACCGGGGAGAGCCGCTCGGCGAGCGCATCACCGTCTCGGGGCGGCTGCTCGACCGCGCCGGGCGGCCGGTACGCGGGCAGCTCATAGAGCTCTGGCAGGCCAACGCCTCCGGCCGCTACGCGCACCTGCGCGACCAGCACCCGGCACCGCTCGACCCCAACTTCACCGGTGTCGGACGCACGCTGACGGACGACGAGGGACGGTACACGTTCACCACGATCAAGCCGGGCGCCTACCCGTGGCGCAACCACACCAACGCGTGGCGCCCCGCCCACATCCACTTCGCCGGGCCACGTTGATCGCGCGGCCCGGCGAGAACCGCACCTACCGTTTCGACGTCCGCCTTCAGGGCGAGGGCGAGACCGTGTTCCTGGAGTTCCCGTGACCTCCCCCGACGTTCCCGGACTTCCCGTGACCTCCCCCGACGTTCCCGGACTTCCCGTGACCTCCCCCGACGTTCCCGGAGTTCCCGTGGCATCACCCGGCATCGACTACGGCCTCCTCGCCCCGGGGCGGGCGGGCTCCCCCGCCGAGTCCGCGACCGCCGACACCGCGTTCCTGCGGGCGCTGCTCGACGCCGAGGCGGCCCTGACCCGTGCCCAGGCGGCCCTCGGCCACGCCCCCGCCGAGGCCGCCCGGGCGATCACGGCCGCGGCCGGCTCGGCCCGCTTCGACGCCGGTGGCATCGCCCACCGCGCCCGAGGCGGCGGCAACCCGGTCATCCCGTTGGTGGCGGACCTGACGGCAGCGGTCCCCGACGCGTTCGGCCCCTACGTGCACCGCGGGGCGACCAGCCAGGACATCATGGACACCGCCACCATGCTGGTCGCGGCCCGCACCGCGGACCTCGTCCTGGAGGACCTGCGGCGCACCGAGCGGGCGCTGTCCGGCCTCGCCGCGGCCCACCGGGACACGGTGATGCCCGGCCGCACCCTGACCCAGCACGCGGTACCGACGACCTTCGGCCTCAAGGCGGCCGGCTGGCGCTCGCTGGTCCTCGACGCCCGGGACCGGCTGCGTACGGTACGCGCTTCCCTCCCCGTACAACTCGGTGGCGCCGCCGGCACCCTGGCGGCCTTCGGCGGTGACGGCGACGAGGGGGCCCCGGACACGGCGCGACGGCTCACCGCCGCCTACGCCCGCGAGACCCGCCTCGCCGCGCCGGACCTGCCCTGGCACACCCTCCGGACGCCCGTCGCGGACCTGGCGGGCGCCCTCGCGTTCACCGCGGGGGCCCTCGGCAAGGTGGCGGCCGACGTCCTCACCCTGTCCCGCACCGAGATCGCCGAGCTGTCGGAAGGCACCGACGGGGACTCCTCCGCCATGCCGCACAAGAGGAACCCGGTGCGCGCCACGCTCGTCGCCGCGGCCGCCCGCCGCGCCCCGGGCCTCGCCGCCACCCTGTACGCCTCGATGGCCGCGGAGGACGAACGCCCCGCCGGCGCCTGGCACGCGGAGTGGGAGCCGCTGCGCGACCTGCTGCGGCTTGTCGGCGGGGCCGCCCGCGACAGCGCCGAACTGGCCGAGGGCCTGCGGGTCCACCCGGACGCCATGCGCGAGCACCTGCGCCTGACGGCCGGGCTGATCGTCTCCGAGCGGCTGGCCGCCGTCCTCGCCCCGGCCCTGGGCCGGGCCCGGGCCAAGGCGCTCCTCACGGACCTCGCCGCACGCGCCCGGACCGAGGGCAGGGCACTCGCCGGGCTCCTCGCCGAACAGCCCGAACTCGACGGCTTGGACCTCGACTTCGACGACCTCACCGACCCGACGCGATACACCGGCTCCGCCGGAATCCTCACCGACCGCGCCCTGGAGCGACCTTGACCAGCACGCCGAGCACCACCCCGGACACCGGCCGGGACCGCGGACCGCTCCACCACCGCGCAGCAGGCCCGTCCACCGCCCCTCCCCTGCTCCTCGGCCCGTCGCTCGGCACCTCCACCGCCCTGTGGGACGCCGTCGCCCCCGAACTGTCCGTCACGCACCGGGTGGTGCGGTGGGACCTCCCCGGCCACGGCGGCTCCCCGGCCGACCTCATCGGCCCGGGCGCGACCGTCGGCGACCTCGCCGACCTGGTGCTCGCGCTCGCCGACTCGCTCGGCATCCACCGGTTCGCCTACGCCGGCGTCTCGCTCGGCGGAGCCGTCGGCCTGCACCTCGCCGTGCACCACCCGGAACGCGTGGAGAGCCTCGCCGTCGTCTGCTCGTCCGCCCATTTCGGCGGCTCCGCCAGGTGGGAGGAACGGGCCGCCCTGGTACGGCGCGAGGGCTTGGCCGCACTCGCCGACAGCGCGCCGTCCAGGTGGTTCACGCCCGGTTTCACCGCGCCCCGCCTCGTGGCCGACCACCGCGCGGCCGACCCGGCCGCCTATGCGGCGTGCTGCGACGCGCTCGCCGCGTTCGACATCCGCGACGGGCTCTCCTCGATCACCGCGCCCACCGTGCTCCTCGCGGGACGCGAGGACCCCGCGACTCCGCCCGCACACCTGCGGGAGATCGCCGACGCGGTACCCGGTGCCTCACTCACCGAGATCCCGGGCGCCTCCCACCTCGCACCGTGCGAGCGGCCCGAAGCCGTCCTCGCCGCGCTCCGCACCCACTTCTCGGGGGCTCCGAAGTCGGGGATGGCGGTGCGCCGCCAGGTACTCGGAGACGCGCACGTGGACCGGGCG
Source organism: Streptomyces sp. CC224B (assembly GCF_030010595.1). Lineage (NCBI taxonomy): Bacteria > Bacillati > Actinomycetota > Actinomycetes > Kitasatosporales > Streptomycetaceae > Streptomyces > Streptomyces sp. CC224B. Next base: position 19,321 of record NZ_JASCXL010000029.1, read on the forward strand.
CAGGAGCGGCAGAGCCAGTTCACCGCTCCGTTCCAGGACCTCATCTCCCGCTACGCCTGGGGGGAGGTCTGGACCGACGACACGCTCTCCCGCCGCGAGCGCAGCCTGATCACCATGACGGCCCTCGTGGCGCAGGGCCAGTACGAGGAACTGGCCCTGCACATCCGGGCGGCACGGCGCAACGGGCTGTCGCGCGACGAGATCGGCGCGGTACTGCTGCAGACGGCGGTCTACTGCGGTGTCCCGGCAGCCAACTCCGCGTTCGCCGTGGCCCAGCGCGTCCTGGCGGAGGACGACATCGGCCGGTGACGGCGGCCGCGCCGGGAGGTGCGGCCCCGGCCGGGCCCCGCGCCGGCCGCCCGCGTACCGCCGCGGTGGTCAGTCCTGGCGGCCGGGCGGGGCCGGGCGCAGCTCGCCCGGGGTCCGTCCGTACCGCTCGCGGAAGACGCGGGTGAAGTGCGACTGGCTGGCGAAGCCCCACACGTGGGCGATGTCGGCCACCGTCAGCCGCGCCGAGCCGGGGTCGGTGAGCTGCTCGTGGGCCCGCGTCAGGCGGCTTTCGAGGATGTGGCGGGAGGGGCTGAGCCCGGCCTGCCGGAAGACGCGGCTCAACTGCCGGGTGGAGACGCCCACCGCATCGGCGACGTCCTCCGCGCACAGCCGGGGGTCGGACAGGTGCTGGTCGATGTACTCCTTCGCGAGCAGCAGCCGGGCGCCCTGGTCGTCCCCGGGCCGCCCGTCCCCCACCCGGGACGCCGCGAGCGAGCGCACCAGGCCGAGGACGGTGCCCTCGATGCCCGCCGCGTCGCCGGGCTCCCGCTGGGCGAACCAGCCGGACAGCACGGACTCCAGGGCCCGCACCGCCGGGGCGTCGGCCGACGACCGCCGCCCGAAGACCAGCGGCGCCGGAAGCTCGGCGGACAGGCAGCGCTCGGCGAAGACCTCCCGGGGGATGTCGACCAGGAGCTGGCGCATGGTGGTGGGGAAACCGAGCAGGTAGGAGCGGCGGGTGTCGTACAGCACCAGGTCGCCCGCGCCGAGGCTGAGGCAGCCGCCGCTGTGGAAGAACACCGCCTGCCCGGAGACCAGCAGGGTCGCGAAGACGGAGTCCTTGGGCGTCTCCCGGCACAGCCGCGCGTTGCGCTCGATGACGTGCTCGTTCCCGGCGATGTCGGCCAGGCGCAGGCTGCCGAGGCTGACGTTGGTCTGGGTGGCGAGGAGTCCGTCGTCGGAGTACGGGGAGCAGGTCAGGCCGACCAGGGCCTGCCGGTTGTAGTCCTCCCAGAGGTCGACACGGTCCGCCTGGTCGACCGACCGTGTCGACACTCGGGAGAACACGGTGGCGGGGTGTCCGGTCAACTCGGCCTCCTTGCTGCCGTGCCGTGAGCCAGTGTCCTGCGCGCCGCGGGGGATGCGCCTTCGCAGCCGGCCCCGTCGGCCCGGACGCGCCGGGCGGGCCCCGCCGGAGCGGTTCCGCCGGGGCCGGTCCCGGCCGGGGGCCCGCGTGTGCTGTGCTCGCCAGCGAAGGGTACTCGGCGGCGCGGCTCCGGTCACGGCCCGGTGGCGGCCTCCTGTCCGGCGGCCCGGCCGGAGGACCGGGGCGGGCCGCCGGGCGGGTGCGGCGCGCACCCGGACCGGCCTGGGGGCGGCCCCGGCCGGGGCCGGGGCTCAGACCGCCGAGTAGCCACCGTCGACGGGGATCACCGCTCCGTTGACGTAGGCCGCCGCCGGGCCGCACAGGAACGCGATGACCGAGGCGACCTCCCGGGGCAGCCCGAGGCGGCCCATCGGGACGCGGGCGAGCACGGCACCGGCCGCCGCCGGGTCGTCGAGCACGCCGCGCGCCAGCGGGGTGACGACGAAGCCCGGCGCCACCGCGTTCACGCGAATGCCGTCGGACGCGTACTCGGCCGCCAGGGACCGGGTGAGCTGGGAGACGCCGCCCTTGCTGGCGCTGTAGGCGGGCCGGTCCCGGCTGCCGAACAGCGCGAACATGGACGACACGGTGACGATGGAGCCGCCGGAGCCGCCCCGGCGGGCCAGCAGCGGCCGGGCCGCCTCGCACGCCGTCATCGCCGCGCCCAGGTTGACCGCGAGGACGCGGTCCCAGGTCGCGGGCTCGTACTCGGCGCGGTCCGCACTCATGCCCGCGCAGACCACCAAGTGGTCCAGGGCGCCGGTCTCCGCGATGCGGCGGGCCAGTCCCTGCCGGTCGGTCACGTCCTGTTCGACGACGCGCACCCGCTCGTGCCGGGGCGGTTCGCCGCCGGGCGCGGGCGGCAGGCCCAGGGCGTACACCCGCGCGCCCAGCTCCGCGAGGAGTTCGGCGGTGGCGGCCCCGATGCCCGAGGTGCCGCCGGTGACCAGCGCGGTGCGGCCCGCGAAGGCGTCGGAGCCGGGGAACGGCGGGGCGGCGCCCGGCACGGGCCCGGGGAGGGGCGCGCTGCCGGACGGCGCGGTCCCCGGCGGTACGGGGCCGGACGGCGCGGCGGCGGTGCCCGTGGCGGGCGGTACGGGCCCGGTAGCGGGGCCGGTCGGTGCGCCGGTGGTCATCGGCTGTCTCCTTCCCGTCCTGCGTGCGCCGGGGCCGCCCGGGTGTGCTCCACCGAGGCCGGGGCCGTCCGGGTGTGCTCCGCCGATACCGGGGCCGAGGGCGACACCAGGATCTTGATCTGGTCGCCGCCGCCGTCAAGGAGCGACGAGAACCCCTCGCGCACCACGTCGACGAGGGCGATGACGGACGTCACCACGGGTCGGAGGTCCAGGCCCTCCGACCCGACGAGCCGGATCAGCTCCGGGTAGGTGTCCCGGTAGCCGACGCTGGCCACGATCGCGTGCTCGTTGTCCACCAGCGCGGAGGAGTCGAAGCTGACGCGGCGCCCAAGTCCCACGAGCACCGTCCGCCCGCCGCGGCGGGTCGCCGCCAGGCAGGTGTTCAGGGCCGCCTGGGAGCCGACCACCTCGAAGGCCACGTCGGCGCCCTCGCCGCCGCAGGCGGCACGCACCCGGAGCCCCGCGTCCCCCTCCCCGGCGTCCCGTGCGTCCACCACCTCGGTCGCGCCGAGGCGCGCCGCGAGGCCGAGCCGGGCCGGGTTGACGTCGGCGGCGACGATCCGCCGGGTGCCCCGCCGCGCGGCGAGCAGCACGGTCAGCAGCCCGACGGGGCCCAGGCCCACGACGGCCACGCTGTCGGCGTCGCCGCCGCGCCGCAGCGCGTGCAGCGCGACCGAGGCCGGTTCGAAGAGGGCCGCCTGCTCCAGTGGCACCCCGTCGGGCAGCCGGTGCGCCATGTACGAGGGCACCGTCGCGTACTCGGCAAGACCGCCGTGGCCCATGAGACCGGCGAAGCCGAAGTGGCGGCAGATGTTGTACTCGCCCGCCCGGCAGCGCGGGCAGGTGCCGCAGCGGTAGTGCGGTTCGACCGCGACGCGGTCGCCCGCCGCGAGGCCCCGCACGGCCGGGCCCACGGCGGTGACCGTGCCGCAGAACTCGTGCCCGAGGACGAGGGGGGCGCGGGCGCCCGAGGCCGGGTGGGCCCGGCTGACCGGCACCGAGTGCGGGCCGTCGGCGTACTCGTGCAGGTCGCTGCCGCAGATCCCGCAGTACGCCACCGCGAGCAGCACCTCGTCCGGGCCCGGCGGGGTCACCTCCCGCTCGGTGACGCGTACGTCGCGCGCTCCGTACCAGACCGCGGCCTTCACAGCGCGCCCTCCGAGGTGGAGACCGGCGTGGCGCCGGGTGCGGGCCCGGCGTCGGCGCCCCTGCGGCGCAGCACCGCGGGGGCGGTCTCCCGCAGCCCCAGCGCGAGCAGGACCACGGCGACGGCGCCGCCGGAGGAGATGAACATCGCCGCGTCCAGACCCCAGACGTCCGCGGCGAGACCGGCGACCAGGGGGCCGATGAACCCGCCCGCCAGCTCGCCGACGCCCATGACCAGGCCGAGGGCGACGGTCAGCGTCCGGCGCGGCACGGTCTCGGCGGGAATGGTCGCCATGATCAGTGTGAAGCAGCCCAGACCGGTGTAGGTGAGCACCACGACGGCGCCGAGCAGCACCGGGTCGTCGACGTACACCACGGCCAGCGGGCACAGCGCCGCCACGACGGTGAAGGCGATGAGCGCGCCCCGCCGGCCGATCCGGTCGGACACCGCCGGGGTGAGGAAGCCCCACAGCACCCAGGCCACGCCGAAGCAGGTCATGACGTGGCTCATCGTGCCGGATGAGAAGCCCTTCTCGTCCTCCAGGTAGGTGGGCGTGAAGGTGATGATGACCGTGAACCAGGTCAGGTAGCAGCAGGCCGCCAGGGCGCACAGCACGATGTTGCGGTGCGCGAGGACCTCCCGCAGCACCTCGCGCAGCGGGGGTGCGGCCTCCTCCCGCGCGGTGGCGTCCGATGCGTCGGGGAGTACCGGTACGGGCGGGTGCTCGCGCACCGACCGCGCGATCCAGACGGCGATCAGCAGCCCGGGGACGATGGTCACCAGGAACGCCGTCCGCCAGGTGTGGTGCTCGGCGATCCAGACCACGACCAGCGGGGCGACGATGCCGCCGAGCAGCCCCGCCGACGACCCCTGGAGCAGGCCCATGTTCAGGCCGCGCCGGCGCTCCCGCGAGGCCTCCACCATCAGCGACTGCGCCAGCGGGAGGACCGCGCCCTCCGCCAGGCCCATCAGGGCCCTGGCGATCAGCAGCCCGGCGAAGCCGGTCATCAGCCCGCCCGCCGCGGAGAAGCAGGAGAACAGCACGACGGCGGCGATCAGGACCGGGCGGCGGCCGTACCGGTCCGCCAGCCTGCCGCAGACAAGACCCGACAGTGCCCACGTGAGCGCCAGCACACCGGACAGGACGCCCAGGGCCGTGTGCGAGAGGTGGAAGTCGTCGGAGATGAACGGGGCGAGGAAGGTCAGCGCCTGGCGGTCGAAGAAGACGAAGCCGAACGCCGCGAAGAGGACGAGCAGCAGACGGTGCTCGTAGCGGCGGGCCTCGGCGTCCCCGGGTGCCGCCACCGGGTCCGGCGCCGCGGCGCCGGGCCGGGAAGGGGTTCTGGTCATGGCGACCTCGTGTCGGGTTCTCGACGCTGCCGGTCAGCGGAACAGGGAGTTGACGTAGTCGGCGCCGATGCCGACCTCGTCGTAGTGGCGGCGGCACATCTCGATGTAGTCGTGCACGTCGAAGAAGCCGGTGGGCTCGCCGTTCTCGTCCAGCCAGATGAGCGGGCCCTTGACGATGAAGAGCGCCTTCATGGGCTGCTCGCTCTCGTACGCGACCAGGGTGTGGCCCTCGCCCGGGGCCTCGTACACGAAGTCACCGGCGCTCGCCGTCCAGGGCCGCTCCAGGTAGCCCCACTTGCCGGAGATGGTGTACGCGAACACCTCGTGCGGGTGGTAGTGGCGGTTGACCAGACCCGCCTCCTTGGCCCGCAGGATGTCGGACCACGTGTTGTCCTTCACGTTGATCCACAGCGGGCGGGAGCTGACGGTGTCGGTGAAGGGCGCGTAGTAGCGGTCGTCGTCGGTGGCGGCGTCGGAGAGGTAGACCTCCGGCAGCGCGTCCGGCTTGAACGAGTTCTCGATCGGCTTGAGGTTCTTCCAGAACTCGTTCTTCGGCTGCTCGGGCATGCGACGGGCTCCCTCGGCTCGTTCATCGGGTGGTTGGCTGGAAGTCAATCCCGCGCCGCATGCCTTGTCTGTCCCGTACGGGACACCCTTCTTTGCCTGTTCCGGACGTCCACCCCGACCTCACTGCCCGAAACCGCCGCCCGCCCGCCACGGGAGCCCGTGCGCCACGGGGGAGCCCCCGGGTGGGCCGATGCCCGCGGGCGTACGGGTCCCGGCCTACGTCCGGTCGCCGCCGATGCGTGTGACCGTCCCGCCTTCCCCGTCGTACGCCTCCCAGCCCGGGTCGCCCGTCCTGGCGAACCGGAGCCAGGTCCCGCGCACGTGCTCGGACAGCGTGGCCAGCGCGGCCGCCGCGGCCGGTGCCGGGGCCGGGCCGAGGAGGCCGTGCTCGCCGTACAGTTCGGGCAGGCCGGTCCGGCCGAAGACGAAGGGCAGCTCGACGGTGTGGGCGGCGCCCAGCAGCCCGTCGACGGCGGGTGAGCGCCAGGTGAACTCGTAACGGCGGGTCCGGGAGGGGGCCTTGGCCGCGTGCGCGTCGGCCAGGGCCCTGGTGCCAGCCCCGAACAGCGCCTCGCCCAGTACGGCGGACCGCAGTTCGCCGGAGGACGCCCCGGGCCGGGCCGCGCGAGAGGCGGCGAGGAGTTCCGCGGGCCGCGGGTGTGCCCGGGCGGCGGTCGCCTCGACGTCGGCGGCGGTCGAGGCCGCGTAGGCGCCCTGGGGCACGAGGTAGAGGTTGCCTTCCTGCGCGGTGGTGCCGATGAGGAGGTCGGTGTCGACCGTGCCGGGGTGGGCGGCGAGGGCGTGCGCGGGCTGGGTGTCGAGCACCAGGCCGAGCGGGCTGAGGCCGGCGAGCGGGTCGGGGCGGGTCGCCGTGCGCAGGTCGATGCCCGTCAGCGCCGGGACGACGCCGACGAGGCGTTCGTCGGGGACGGCGGCGAAGGCCTCGGCGCGGGGTGCGACGCCGAGCGCGTCCGCCGCGGCCCGGGTGACGCGGGCGGCCTGCTCCCCGCTGAACGCCCCGAGGCCGCTGCCGCTCTGCACGATGGCGCGCCGGAAGAGGCCCCTGGCCGCGGGGTCCGCGAGGAGCGCGCCCACGAGCGTGGCCCCGGCGGACTGCCCGAAGACGGTCACCGCCCGGGGGTCCCCGCCGAAGGCGGCGATCTCGTCGCGTACCCAGCGCAGGGCGGCGAGTACGTCCAGGAGTCCGCGGTTCGCGGGTGCCCCCGGCAGGTCGAGGAACCCTGGGACACCGAGACGGTAGTCGAGGGTCACCAGCACGCATCCGTCCCGGGCGAGCGCCGAGCCGTCGTACAGCGACGCCCGCGAGGACCCGGCGACGAAGCCGCCGCCGTGGACGAAGACGAGGACCGGCAGGGGGTGTCCGGAGGGTGGTGCCTGGGTTCCGGGTGGTGCCGCCGTGGTTCCGGGAAGTGCCGCCGGAGTGCGCACGTCGACGGTGAGGTAGTCGTCGCCGCGGATCCAGCCGGGCCCGAAGTAGGGCGACATGTCGAGGGAGCCGAGGCGGCGCTCGCCCTGCGGAGCGGTCGGGCCCGGCGCGGTGGCGTCCCGTACGCCGTTCCACGCCTCGTGCGGCTCGGGTGCGGCGAACCGCGCGGCGCCGAGCGGCGGCGCGGCGTACGGGATGCCGAGGAAGGTGGCGACGCCGTCGTGGACGAACCCGCGCACCGGGCCCTTCGTGGTGCCGACCACCGGACGCGTCGAGGTCACGGGGCCACCCCCGCCTCGCCCGTGGGCAGCGCGCGGCTCAGGGGCGCCCACGTCCTGACGGCGAACGCGCTCGCCGTGCGTTCGACCTCCAGGCCGCCGTGGCCCCCGAAGTGGGCGGGGAAGACCAGGGCGCGGTGGTCGGCGGCCCACCCGAGCAGCCGCCGCCGGCTGGCGCGGGCACCGGCCGGGTCCTCGCAGAAGCAGCTGTTGCAGTCCGGCCGCACCACCTGCGCCGGTGAGTGCAGCAGGTCCCCGGCGAACACGGCCCGGTCCGTGCCCGACTCCAGTGTCACCACGGACGAGCCGGGGGTGTGTCCGGCGGCGAGGTCGAGCCGCAGGTTGCCGTCGATGCGGTGGCTGCCTTCCCACAGCAGCGTCTGCCCGGCCTCGTGGACGGGGGCGACACTGTCCTCGAAGACGTTCTGGTTCCCGCGCCCGAGGACGGAGCGGCGTTCGTTCGCCGGGTTCCAGAAGTCGAAGTCGTCGCGGGCCATCAGGTAGACGGCGCGCGGGAACGTCGGGACCCAGCTGCGCCCTTCCAGGCGGGTGTTCCAGCCCACGTGGTCCACGTGGAGGTGGGTGTTGACGACGACGTCCACGTCCTGCGGGGTGATGCCCGCGGCCGCGAGGCGGTCCAGATAGCCGGTGTTCCGGTGCCCCCAGACGGGGCTGTAGGGGCGCTCCTTGTGATCGCCCGCACCGGTGTCGATGAGGACGGTCCTGCCCTCGCTGCGCACGACCCAGGTCTGGGTGGCCGCCTTGATGACGCCCGTGGCGCCGTCCACGAAGTCGGGGCGCAGCCAGGCGGCCTCCTCCCCCTCCCAGGCGTCGGCGGGGATGCCGGGGACGAAGGCCTCGGGCCTCAGGCCGACCGGCCCGTAGAACTCGAGGATCCGGGTGACGGAGACGTCGCCGAGCTCGATGGTCTGGCTCACCGGTGCGGGGGGCGCGCCCGCCGGTGCGGGGGACACGCTCGCCGGGGTGTGGGAGTGGCCGCCCGGTGTGCGGGACGGGTGCGCCTGTGTCGGGGACGGGGCCGCCTGTGTCGGGGACGGGTCCGCCTGTGCGGGGGACGGGCTCGTTGCCGTGTACGCCGCTGAGGGCGTCGGTTGCGTGGTCACGGGCCCAGCCTGGGGCGGGCCGGGACGCGGTAGCCACACCCGCCGGTGCCTACCCCTCGCAGGGGCAGGCTCGCCACCACGCCCCGGCGCGATACTGGCCCGCATGGACGGACAGAGTCAGCTCGGTGCCTTCCTCCAGGCCCGCCGGTCACGGCTGCGCCCCGACGACATCGGGCTCAGGACCTACGGCGAGCGGCGCCGCGTACCGGGTCTGCGCCGTGAGGAGCTGGCGCTGCTCGCGGGAGTCAGCACCTCGTACTACACACGGCTCGAACAGGGGCAGTCCCACAACGCCTCCCCGGAGGTCCTGGACGCCCTCGCCCGCGCGCTCGGCCTGGACGAGGTCGAGCGCCGGCACCTGCACGACCTGGGGGCGGGCGCCGCGAAGCGGCACAAAGGGCTGCGCCGGCCGCCCCCGGAACACGTCGGCGACGCCACCCGGGACCTCCTCGACGCCCTCGCCCACGTGCCGGCCGTGGTTCTCGGCCGCCGCGCCGACGTGCTGGCCTGGAACGCCCTCGGCCACGCCCTCTTCGCCGGGCACCTGCCCGCCGACGGGCCCGACCAGGTGCCGGCACGGCCCAACATGGCGGCGCTCGTCTTCCTCGACCCCGATGTCCGCGCCCTCTACGACGACTGGGAGACCAAGGCGAGGTCGGTGGTCGCCAACCTCCGCGAGGTGGTGGGGCGCCACCCCGACGACGCCCGGCTCGCCTCGCTGATCGGCGAACTGACCATGAAGAGCACCGAGTTCGGCCGCCTGTGGGCGGACCACCGGGTGCGTCCCTGCGATACCGCCCCGTACGCCCTGCACCATCCGTTGATCGGCGCCGTCACGGTCACCCAGCAGGCGCTGCGCACCGCGGACGACCAGACCGTCGTGGTCGCCCACACCGCTCCGGGCTCCCCCTCCCGAGCGGCCCTCGCGCTCCTGGCCGACCGGGGCACACGCCCGGCGGCAGGGCAGCGCCCTGGCTGCCCTGCCGCCAGGTGACCTCGTCGGCCGACGGGGCGACGGTCACGCAGGGGCGCCGAGCGGCGGGTGTTCGAGCACGCGGGGCTTGTACTCGACGAGCTGGATGCGGCCGTCGAAGGTGCGGTGCTCGGTCATCTCGAGGGCAACGTCCGGATAGCCGTCGTAGATGCGTTCCTCGCCCGTGGCCCCGGTGATCACCGGGAACATCACGACCCGGAAGCGGTCGACGAGTCCGGCCCGCAGCAGGGACCGGCACAGGCTGAGGCTGCCGATCGTGCTGAGGAGCCCCGAGCCGCTCGACTTCATGGCGCGGACCGTCTCGACGGCGTCGTCACGTACGAGCGTGGAGTTGGCCCAGGTCAGCGGCTCCTCGAGCGAGGAGGAGAACACCACCTTGGACGCCCGCGTGAGCTCGTCGACGGACGACTGCTCCTCGGGCCTGAACTCGTCCTGGCCGTCCGGCACCTCACCCGCGGCGAAGCCCGACATCAGGCGGTAGGTGTTCGCTCCCATCAGGTAGGTGGCCCCGGGCTGATCGCCGAGCCACGCGAGGTACTCCGGACCCTCCAGGCCCCAGAACCCGGGCCACCCCTCCCCCGACGCGTGGCCGTCGAGGGAGGTGATGAAGTCGACGAGAAGCTCCGACATGGCAATGTCCTTTCTCACGAGTCTCACGAGTGTCACGAGCTTGGACCGGCCGGGAGCCACGAACTCATCGGGCGCGGGACGACGGAACGCGCGGGGTCCGGCGCCGCTCGGGTCAGGGGCGCCAGTCGAAGGGGAAGTGCTTGCTCGACCCGCCCCGGTAGGCGTGCGAGAAGTCGAAGCCCTCGGCGTGGTCGCGGTCCACGACGCCCCAGGTGGCGATCTGCCCCGGCCCCACCTCGGCGCCCGGCGCGTTGACGAGCTGGACCCGGCGTGCGGGGTCGGCGGTGGGGCCGGTGAGGGCGGTGGCGCCGACAGCGACCTTGCCGTCGACGTCGGCCCGCCAGTACGACAGGTCCTCGGCGGCGTCGAAGTGCACGGGCGCGTACTGGATGTCGCGCAGTTCGCTGATGAGCGAGCCGAACTCGCCCGGCCAGCCGCCGACGTGTCCCGCGAAGATCCGCTCCAGCGCGTCGCGCTGGGCGGCGTCGCCCTTGGCGTCGATGTAGAGCATCACCTTCATCGTGGCGTCCGGGTCCCCGACCCACATGTTGCCGGTGAACTCGCCGAGCGCGACCACGCCGAGGCCGTCCAGCCGTACGTCCCCGAAGTGCCCCTCGTGGACCTGCCAGACGAGGGTGAACAGGCAGTCCCCGTGGGTCGGGGCCTGCGCGAAGGTGCAGGGGCAGGGCAGCGCGCAACTGCACACGTCGAACCACTCGCCCCGCAGGTGCCAGTCGGGCAGCGTGCCGTCGCTTCCCGTGCTTCCCGCCCGTACGACGGCGGGGGTGACGGGAGTGGTCCGTGGGCCGGCGGTGGTGGTGCACATGGTGAGTTCCTCCTGGGTCGAGGGGCGTTCGTGGCGCCCACATCGTGAGGTGTATACCCCCCGGGGGTATGCACCGCCAACAAGAGAGGACGCTAGAGCCCGCACCCTGTAGGCGTCAAGTACCCCTAGGGGGTATGTACTTCATACATATATGCGCTCCTGCGTCACAACCACGCTCCCTGATAGCCTCTAACGAAATCTGCACGATCTAGCCGGGCAGGCGGGAAAGGCGGCACGCCATGGCGGAGAAGAGCCCGCAGGGTCCCCGCGAGCGCTACCGCGCGCAGGTGCGCGCGGAGATCAAGGAGCACGCCCGGGAGCAGATCGCCACGGCGGGGGCGTCCGCGCTGTCGCTGAACGCGATCGCCAAGCAGATGGGGATGAGCGGCCCCGCCCTCTACCGGTACTTCGCCGGCCGCGACGAGCTGATCACCGAACTCGTCCGGGACGCGTACCGGAGCCTCGCCGACGCCTTCCGCGCGGCCGCCGCCCCCGAAGGCGACGCGGCCGGGCTCGCGCACGCCCTGCGCGACTGGGCCCTGGCGGACCCCCAGCGGTACTTCCTCGTCTACGGCACGCCCGTGCCCGGCTACCGCGCGCCCGACGACGTCACCCGGATCGCCGCCGAGATCATGGCGACCCTGCTCGACGCCTTCACGCCGCCGCCCCCGGGCGGCCCCGGGGGGCCGCTCCAGGAGCACCTCGCGGGGCACCGGGACTGGGCGGGCGACCACCCCGCGCCGCCCGCGGCCCTGCGCCGCGCCCTGGCCTTCTGGACCCGGCTGCACGGCGCGCTGTCCCTGGAACTCGCGGGCCACTTCAGCGGGATGGGGTTCGACCCCGCCGTGCTCTTCGCGGCCGAGCTGGACAGCGTCCTGGAGCACTGACCGGGCCGGAGGCCAACGGCCCGGCCGGGACGACCGGGCTGGTCAGGCTAGCTGGACGACCGGGACGACCGGGCCGGAGGCGAACGGGCCCGGTGGCCCGTCCGCCTCCGGCGCCATGGACCGGTCCGCCCCCGTCGCCGCGCACCGGTCCGCCCCCGTCGGCGGGCCCGTCAGCCGAACTGGCCGGGCTGGTAGTCACCCGCGGGGGTCTGGAGCGCGACGTTGCCGCGGTTGAAGGCGTTGATGACGGTGACGACGCCCACCAGGGCGCCGAGCTGCTCCTCGTCGTAGTGCTTGGCGGCGTTCGCCCACACCGCGTCGGGGACACCGCCGGCCGCGTCGGCGATGCGGGTCGCCTCCTCCGCGAACTCCAGCGCCGCGCGCTCGGCCTCGGTGAACACCGTGGCCTCCCGCCAGGCCGCGACCAGGTTGAGCCGCTCCACGGACTCCCCGGCGTGCACGGCGTCCTTGAAGTGCATGTCGGTGCAGAAGCCGCAGCCGTTGATCTGGCTGGCGCGGAGCTTCACCAGCTCCTGCGTCGAGCGGGGCAGGGTCGACTCCTCAAGCACCTTGTTGGCGGCGACAATGTGCTTGAAGACCTTGCCGAGGACCGGGTTGGTGAAGGGGTTCAGGCGCGCTTCCATGATCTGCTCCATCGTGTCGGCCGGTGGTTCCACCCATACGACGGACCGCCGCCGCCGGATGTGACACGGCCTCCTGTGACCTGCGTCTCCCCCGTCGCCCCCCTCTCCGGCGGACGGGTCAGGAGCGTCGCGCGAGGAAGACGAACTCCCTGCCCGGCCGGTCGGGGGCGTCGCGTACGTCCTCCACGGTGTAGCCGTGAGCGGCCAGGTCGCCCTCGACCTCGTCCCGCTCGCGGAAGCGCAGCGTCGAGTCCGAGGTCAGCACCTGCCCGTCGGCGGCGAACACGTAGGTCCACCGGAACGTCACCAGCGGCAGGCTCACCTCGACCAGCTCGGCCCAGGACTCGACGGCGCCGACACCGGGGATCTCCGTGACGCCGTGGGTGCGCTCGCGGTTCCACCCCTCCCAGGCGCGCCGCGCCGGGTCCCGCGTCTCGAACACCAGGCGCCCGCCGGGGCGCAGGGCCTCGCGCACCCCCCGCAGCGTCCCGCTCCAGGCCGCCGCGCCGGTGAGGTGCTGGGCGACGTTCGCCGTCATCGTCGCGAGGTCGGCCCGCAGCGGCGGCAGGTCCGTGGCGTCGCCGTGGATCCAGCGCACCCGCTCACCGCCCGGCTTGGCCCGGGCGACGTCGAGGGACGCCCGGGCGGGATCCACGCCGACGACCTCCACCCCGCGATCCGCCAGGAGCAGGGCGAACACCCCGGTGCCGCAGCCGACGTCCAGCACCCGGCGCGCCCCGGACTCCCGCGCGCACCCGAGGTAGAGGTCGAGGTCGCTGCGGTCCGGGTCGAGCCGGTCGTAGAGCGCGGCGAGCCGCGGATGCCCGTAACTCTCGTCTGCCATGGGCTCCAACGTATCCGCGGCCCCTCACGGACCACAGGGCGCCCTCGTCAACAGCCCTGCCGGTCCGCCCCGTTCGCGCCCGGCCCCGTCAGCCCGACCTCGTACGCGAGGATGATGGCCTGGGCCCGGTCCCGCAGCGCCAGCTTGGACAGGATGGCGTTGACGTGGGACTTGACCGTGGCGCGGCCGATGCCGAGGACCTGGGCGATCTCCGGGTTGCTCAAGCCCCGGGCCAGCTCGCGCAGTACGTCCGTCTCGCGCGCGGTGAGGGCGTCGAGGCGGCCGTCGGGCCGGGGGCGCGGGGACACGGCGCCGGAGGCGAAGGCGTCGACGAGCCGGCGCGTGACGGCCGGGGCGAGCAGCGCCTCGCCGGCGGCCACGGCGCGGATGGCGTCGACGAGTTCTCCCGGTTCGCAGTCCTTCAGGAGGAAGCCGGAGGCGCCGCCGCGCAGGGCGGAGAACACGTACTCGTCGCGGCGGAAGGTGGTCAGCACCAGGACCCGCGCCGGCGGGTCCAGGGCCGTCAGCCGCCGGGTGGCCTCCAGGCCGTCCATGCCCGGCATGCGGACGTCCATCAGGACCACGTCGGGGCGGTGCGCGCGGGCCAGGGCGACGGCCTCGGCGCCGTCCGCCGCCTGCCCGACCACCACCAGGTCCGGTTCGGCGTCGACGACGGCCGCGAAGCCCGCGCGCACCACCGCCTGGTCGTCCACCACGAGCACCCGGACCGCCATCTCTCCCCCTCCCCCGCCGCCTGCGGGGCCGCCGCCCCCGTACGCCGGTGACCATTACAGCGCAGGACCGCGCCCCGCGCCCCCGGGGACCGGGACGGAGACGGAGACAGGGACGGGGACAGGGACGGGTGGCTACGGTGGTCCGATGCGCCGGTACGACCCCCGCCAGGACGGCCTCGCCCCGGAGGGCTTCGCTCGGGACGCCCTCGGCCCGAACACCCAGCCCCGGGACGCCTCCGACCCAAACGCCTGCGGTCGGAACGACCCCGACCGGGGCGACCCGGACCGGAACGAGCCAGGCCGGGACGCCCCGGGCCGGAACGACCCGGACCGGAACGCCGCAGCCGGGGACGCCCCCGGCCGGGACGACCTCTCGCCGTACTGGAACACCAACGTCGCCCGGCACCCGGACATCCTCCGGGCGGTCCCGCGGGGCTGCCGGGACGCCCTGGACGTGGGCTGCGGCGACGGGCTGCTGGCGCGGAAGCTGGCCGGGCGGGCCGAGCGCGTCACCGGCATCGACGACGCGCCGGAGATGATCGCCCGCGCCCGCGGGCTCGCCCGCGGCCGGCCGGGGCTCACCTTCGTCGAGGGCGACTTCCTCGCCGCGGAGCTGCCCGCCGAGGGCTACGACTTCGTCTGCTCCGTGTCGGCCGTCCACCACATGGACTTCGCGGCGGCCCTGACCCGCATGCGGGAACTCCTGCGCCCCGGCGGCACGTTGATGGTGGTGGGCCTCGCCCGCTCGGCGGGCCCGGCGGAGTGGGCCGTGACCGTCGCGGCCGCCCCGGCCGTGCGCCTCACGAAGCTGGTGCGCCGCGCCCGCACGCCCGACGGGATGCCGCTCGCCGCCCCGCCGCTGAGCTACGGGCAGGTGCGGGCCGCGGCGCGACGGATCCTGCCGGGGGTGCGCTATCGGCGGCACGTCCTCCGCCGGTACTCGCTGTCCTGGCGGAAACCCGGTCCGTGAGGCCGCTGCCCCGGGGGCGGGCGCCCGCCCCTCACGCCGTGGCGGCCTCCGCCTCGATGGCGTGGAAGGCGTTGCCCTCGCCGAGCGGCGTGACCGAGGTGACCGTCAGGCCCGCGCGGGCGCACACCTGCGTGAACTCGTCGCGGGTGCGCTCCCGGCCGCCCACGTTCACCAGCATGTTGAGGTCGCTCAGGTACGTGAGACCGCCGTTGGGTCCGGCGACCACGTCGGGCAGGACGGGCTCCACGATGAGGACCCGCCCGCCGGGCGGCAGGACCGCGCGGCAGTGGCCGAGCAGGGTGACCACCCGGTCGTCCGGCCAGTCGTGCACGATGCTCTTGAGCAGGTAGAGGTCGGCGCCCTCGGGAACCGACGTGAAGAAGTCCCCGGCCACCAGGGAGCACCGCTCGGCGACGCCGTGCCGCGCCAGGTTCCCGGCGGCCTGCGCCAGCCCCTCCTCGGTGTCGTACAGGATGCCGGACAGCTTCGGATGGGCGCCGAGCACCCCGGCCAGGAGGGTGCCGTCACCGCCGCCGACGTCGGCGACCGTGGTGAAGCGGCCGAAGTCGTAGGCGTCCGGCAGGTGCGCGGCGGTGACCCTGGTGCCCTGGCTCATCGCCGCGTTGAACTGCGCGGACAGCTCCGGGTCGTCCTTGAGGTGGGCGAAGAACTCCTTGCCGAACACCTTGGTGAAGGTCGTCCCGCCGGTCCGTACGCCCTCGTCCAGGTGCTCCCAGGCGCGCAGCATCGCCGGCTCGGTGAACATGCCCACCAGCGCCGCCATCGAGTCGGGGCGCCCCGTGTCGAGGAGCCGGCCGGCGGACGTCACCGCGAAGACCCCCGGAGCGCGCTCCTCCAGGACGCCGAGGCCCGCCAGGGCGCGCAGCAGCCGGTACATGGCCTGGGGCTGCGCGCCCGCGTCCGCGGCCACCTCGGCGGCCCGCCGCTCCTCGTCGCCGAGGAGTTCGACCACGCGCAGCCGCAGCGCCGCGCGCAGCGTCTGGGCCGCCATGCTCCCGAGGACGAGCTGGACCACGTGTGCGCGGTCCGCGCCGCCCGCCCCCAGGGTTGCGTCGTTCGTGTCCGCCACCGCTGCCTCCCCATCTCCGCTCCGGACGCGCGCCTTCCCCCGCGAGCCGCGCAGGTTAGGTCCCCCTAACTTGACGCCTGGAAGGGCCGTCGCGATCCGGCCAACCGGCGTGGCCGTCACGGCAGTTCGACGGCGCCGGGCGCTGCCGCGCTGACGGATGCCGCGTGTACGAGCCCTCCGCCGCGGCGTGGACCGGCCGACGCTCCGCGGCGTGCGGGACGGCCGGGGCGCCGCGCCTTCTCGGCCCGGCCGCGGCGGGGCCTGCCGCGTCAGCCCGTACGGCCAGGGGCTTCCCGGGCGTGGGGGCCGACCGACCCGGGCGCGCGGCACGCCTGGTCCCGCGCCGGGGCCGTCTCGGTCGCCCCGGCCGCCTCGTAGCAGGCTTCGATCAGAGCGCGGAGCGCGGCTCCGGGCGGGCCGTCGCGCACCGCGAGGTACGTCGGCATGGTGGGTGCCGGTCCGCTCAAGGGGCGGAACACCACGCCGGGGACAGGCAGTTGGCCGGCGTGCGGGGCGTAGAAGACCGTCCAGGACGGTCTGCCGTGGCCGATGGCGGCGAGCGTGTCCTGGTCGTTGGTGAACTCCGGCCCCGGCACGGGCGTGAAACCGGCCTCCCGGCAGGAGCGCATCACCAGGTCGTGCAGGGCGGGGTTGCGCGAGCGCGGGGCGAGCCGCAGCGGCAGGTCCGCGAGCCGGGCCAGCTCGACGGTCTCCCGGGCGGCCAGCTCGTGGCGCGCGGGGAGGGCCACCATCAGCGCGTCCTGCCACAGCGGCAGGAACTCCAGCCCCGGTTCGGGGGTCCGCTCACCCCGCAGCAGGGCCGCGTCCAGGTCACCGGCCCGCACCTGCGCCAGGCGCTGCTCGATGCCGCCGGTGACGAGCTCCACCTGCGCCGGTGCGGCGTGCCGGCCGAACGCGGTGAGTACGGCGTCCAGGCGGGCTCCCAGCCCCGCACTGGTGCCGAGGCGCACCGTGGCGGCCCGTTCGGCGCGCAGCTCGTCGACGGCCTCCCTGGCCCGGGCCTGGAGGGCGAGCATCTCCCTGGCGTACGGCAGGAGCCGGTCGCCGGCCTCGGTGAGCCGGACGACGCGGGTGGTGCGGGTGAACAACTCGGCACCCAGCTCGCGTTCTAGGCGGCGGAGCTGCTGGCTGACCGCGGACTGCGCGATGTGCAGCCGCTCGGCGGCGCGGCCGAAGTGCAGTTCCTCCGCCACGGTGAGGAAGTAGCGCAACTGACGCAGCTCCATGGCTCCCGGTCCCTCTGCCCGCCCGTCCCCTGCCCGCCGTGACCAGCATTGATCACCGTTCGCGATCAGTGTAGACGCGGGACGCCCCTTGGTCGTCGGCGGTGGTCGCGGTTGGCTGGGGACGTCGCGAACCCGTGGCCCGCAAGAGGCCGTGAGAGCCCGTGACACAGCCCGCGGAACAGCTCCCGGGACAGTCCCCGGAACAGAGGAGAACCATGCCCAGCCTGGACGTCAACGGCACCACGCTCCACTACGAGGACGAGGGGAGCGGCCCGGCGCTGCTGTTCCTGCACGGCTGGGGCACCAGCGGCCGGGTCTGGGACGCCCAGGTGCCCGACTTCGCCCGGGACCACCGGGTCGTCACCGTCGACTGGCGGGGGTGCGGACGGTCGGCCCGCCCCCGGTGGGGCAACACCACCGCCGGGGTGGTCGCCGACCTGGTGGCACTGATCGACGCGCTGCGGCTGGACCGGCCGGTGGTCGTCGGCTCGTCGATCGGCGGGACGTTCGCGACGGAACTCGGCCTGCTCCGACCGGAACTGACGGCCGGTGTCGTTCCGGTGGGAGCGCCGGGGTACTGGCCGTCGACGCGGCCTCAGGACCAGGCCGGGCTTCTGACCCGGCTGCGCCGCGACCGGGCCGGTACGGTCACCGCCTGGGTGCCGGGGTGGTACGCGCCGGGTACCGCGCCCGCGCTCATCGACCGGACCGTCCAGCAGATCCTTGGCTCCGGCGTCCACATCGACGAGCACCAGGACGCCGCCCGGAGGTACGACCCGCGTCCCGCGCTGCCCGGCCTGCGCGTGCCGATCCACTACGTCCACGGCGAGCTGGACGCCGCGATCCCCCTGGAGGTGGCCCGGACCTGCGCCGCCCTCACCCCCGGCGCCGGCCTCAGCGTGGTCGTCGGCGCCGGTCACATGCCCCACCAGGAACTTCCCGACCGCTTCAACGCCGCGCTGCGCTCCGCGCTCGCCACGGTCGCAGCCGCCGCATGACCCGCGCGGACGCGGGTGCGGGTGCGCCCCCGCCCGGCCCGGCTGGGCACGCGCGTTCGTGGAGCCGCCCCCGCGTCCGCCCCTGTGGGGCCTCAAGGCCGCACCGTCCGGTACGAGTTCAGTCGCGCGGCCCCACCGGAGGGCTCGCGATGCCCGTCTCGCGGCCGCTGAGCTCCACGTCCAGCGTCTCCTGCGCCACGCGCATGGCCTCGACGTACCGGGGCTCGGACATCCGCTCCCAGGCCTGGTCCGGCGTGACGTCCTCCTGGCGGCTCACCACCCACCAGATGTTGCCGAAGGGGTCCCGTACGCGGCCGCCGCGGTCGCCCCACGCGCTGTCGCAGACTTCGGTGACGATCCGCCCGCCGTGCGCGACGGCGGCCTCCACCGCGGCGTCCGCGTCGGGGACGTAGACCCGCAGCAGCGCGGGCATCACCGGCCAGTCGGGCCGCCGGTCGAAGGCCAGCACGACCGTGTCGCCGACGCGGATCTCGCCGTGCCCGATGCTGCCGTCCTCGACCGGCACCCGCGCCAGCTCCTCCCCGCCGAACGCGGCGGCGACGAAGTCCAGCAGCGCGCCGGTGTCGTCGGTGACCACCCACGGCGCGACGCTGGTGTATCCCTCGGGCGCGGTGTTCTTCATGGTTCCCTCGTCCCCTCGTGCCGTCCTGCCCGCCGCGGTGCGCGCCGGGCTTCGCAACACGACGACAGTAGGATCCAAGTAGGCCAGGACGTGACCTAGTTGGCCGCGCGGGGGTGCGGCACGGTGGTGCGGCGCCGCTCAACGGACGCCGTCCGGCGGGAGACGCACGGGTTCCGGCCCCCCGAGCCCCGGCGCGGGCGGGTGCGCGTCCAATGCGTCCAGCAGGTCCCGCAGCCCGGCGAGCGCCCCGCGTGCGGCGGTCGTCATCTCCGCCAGCGCCGACCCGCGGTCGGCCGTCCCGGCGAGGCCCGCCTCGGCGCTGCGCACCAGCCGTACCGTGTGGCCGACGACCGTGCCGTGCAGGGCCGTGGCGACGCGGCGCCGTTCGCCGGACACCGCGTCGCCGACGCGTACGGCGACCGCGTCGAGCACGCGCCGCTCCCAGGGGCCGTCCTCGCCGCGCCGGGCCCGCGCCAGCAGGCCGAGCCCCCAGACCGGCAGCAGCCAGGGCACCGCCGCCAGGCCCAGGGCCGCCGTCACGGCCACGGTGCCGGGGCCCGCGGCCTCGGCCGGGTCGCCCACCGCCGCGAGCCCGAGCGCCGCCCCGCCGACGACGCCCACCGCCACCGGCGCGGGCCAGGTCGCGCGGGCGGGCCCGTACGCCCCGACCGCGTGCAGAGCGATCAGTTCGCCCGGCCACGCCAGGGCCAGCACCGTCAGCCAGGTGAAGCCGAGGACGCCCGCGGCCGTGGCCGCCGTCCAGGCCAGGGACACGGCGAGCAGGACGGCGAGGGCTGTCGCGGGGGCCCGGCGGCGCAGCAGCAAGGGGGCAGCGTGCGCCGTCACAAGGCAGGCCAGGAGGGCGAGTTGCGCACCGTCGCGCGCGGCCGCGGCGAAAGGCCCCGCCACCGTCGCGAGCAGGGGCCCCGCCGCGCAGGCCGCGAACGCCGCCACGTCCACCGCCCGCGGCCACCACGCGGCCCGCCACCAGCCGCGCCCGGCGCGCCGTACGGGGGCCGGCAGGTTCGCGGCCACGGTCCAGCCCCCGCGCTCCCCCGGCCCCGCCGTCAGCCTGCCGCCCAGCGCCGCCACCCGCTCCCGCAGGTGCCCGAGGCCCCGGCCGCTCCCCCACGCCGTGGCCCCTCCGGCGGGCCGCGGGGCGGGGGCGTTGCTCACGGTGACCGTCAACTCCGCCTCGCTGCGGCGTACGTGGACCGTGACCGGCGCCCCGGGGGCGTACCGCATGGCGTTGGTCAGCGACTCCTGCACGACGCGGTACGCCGTCACGCGGACGTCGGGTGGCAGGGCGCGCGGGCGTCCGCGGAGGTCGAGGGACACGGGCGTGCCGAGGCGCTCCAGGCCCGCGCACAGGGACGGCAGGACGTCGTACAGCGCGGTGTCCCCCGCAGCTCCCTCGGTCTCCACAGCTCCCTCGGCTCTCGCAGCTCCCGCGGTCCCCTCAGCTCTTGCGGTCCCCTCAGCTCTCTCGGTCCCGCCGTCCCCGCCGCCCCGTACGCTCCCTACGTCAGCGACCGCCGCCACCATGGCGCCCAGGGTGGCCAGCACGTCACGGCCCACCGCGGCGCCCGCGGCGAGGGCCTCGTCGGCCAGTTCGGGGTGGGTGTCGAGGAGACGCCGGGCCGCGGCGCCCTGCACGGCCAGGGCGGTGAAGTGGTGCCCCGCGGTGTCGTGCAGGTCGCGGGCGAGCCGTTCGCGTTCGGCGGCCGCCGCGACCCGGCGTTCGCCCGCCACGTCGGCCAGGCGGGCCAGGGCGCGGGCGCGCCGGTCCTTCCGGTGGGCCCACAGGCGCCCGGCAAGGACGACGGCCGCGTGCAGCAGGGCGCCCGCGACGAGGTCGTCGAGCAAGGGCCCGGCCAGGTCACCGCCCGGGCCGGGCAGCGGTGTCGCCGCCGTCGCGAGGGCGGCCACGGGCAGGGCGACGCGCACCGGCCGGTGCACGGACAGGGAGTACAGCGCGACCCAGACCGCGACGGGCAGCGCGGCCGTCGGGGCGGACTGGGGCAGCAGCGCCCGTGTCGCCGCGTCGGCGCAGAGCGCGGCGCAGCACACCGGCGCCGGGGCCGTCCTGCGCCAGACCAGGGCCACCGCGGTCAGGAGCACCACGAGGCACCCGGCAGCCGACTGCACGGCGACGCCTCCGCCGCCTCCCCCCGCCCCGCCCTCGCCTCCGGCCCCGCCCGCGAAACCGTCGAGCACCCCGCCCAGGAGGACCGCCGTCACGTGCCCCGCCACCAGCAGCGCGGGGACCGCCACGTCGGCGGCGCCCGGCCCTCCACCCGTCGGTCCCCGTCCCACACGGCGACCCTACCGGCGCTCTTCTCCACCCAGGGGTGGAGAAGAGACCGGCCCGGTGGCCGGTGCCGGACCCCTGCCCGCGCAGGACGCGCCCCCGGCCCGGCCACGGTGTCCTTGACCCATGAGCATCGACCGACGCACCGCCGTCACGGGAGGCATCGCCGCCGGACTCGCCCTCGCGGCGGGGTCCACCGCGGCCGGGAACGCCGCCGCGGCCCCGCCCCCGGACCAGCACACCGGGCGGCACCAGCACGCCGCCGCCGACCCGAAGACCGCCCCGGGCCAGGGCACCCCAGGCCTCCAAGTGACGGCCGTCGCAGGCGAGTTCCCCATCCGCACCACCATCCCCGTCGCCCGCGACCGCCGCGCCTCGGGCGGCGCGTACCTGGCGCTGGCCACCGCCGAACCCCCGCCGGCCGGGGGCGGTTGGTACGCCACGTACACGGTGACGGTCCCGGCGGCCGGGCCGTACCGGCTGGAGGCGGTCACCTCCGTGCCGGTGGAGCGGCCGGGCGCCGAGGAGCCCGGCTCGTACGTCCGCCTGGCGGTCAACGGCGGCGAGCCGGTGCCGCTCGCCCA
Organism: Streptomyces sp. CC224B; assembly: GCF_030010595.1. Lineage (NCBI taxonomy): Bacteria > Bacillati > Actinomycetota > Actinomycetes > Kitasatosporales > Streptomycetaceae > Streptomyces > Streptomyces sp. CC224B. The sequence goes on from NZ_JASCXL010000029.1 coordinate 41,189, forward strand.
CTCCCAGCCCCACTGGTACGAGTCGCCCAGGGCCTGGGGCGCGCTGTCCCGGGTCGCGCTCGGCGACGTCGAGCTGCGCCGGGGCGCCAACACGGTCACGTTCACCGTGGACGGGCCGACCGTCCTGGACACGTACACCGGATACCGGTTCCTCCTGGACGAGTTCACCCTCACCCGTGTCCCGGTGGCCCTCCGCCGGGTGCACGCCGGGGACCCGGCGGCCGGCCTCGGCCACCACCGCGACGGCGAGCACGCGCCCCTGCGCTTCGAGCTGAACGCGGCGGCCCCCGAGCCGCTGACCGTCACCTACCGTCTCCTCGACTACTCCTCCCGGCAGGTCGCCTCCGGCTCGGTACGCGTCCCGGCGGGGGCCGCCGGTGCCACCGCGCCCCTGCCCCCGCTGCCGCCGGGGGCCTACCGCGCCGTCGCGGCCCTGAGCACGTCCCCGGGGGACACCGTCACCGGGCGGTTCGCCCGGCTGCCCGCGCGCCGCGCGGTATCCGGCGCCGCGAACCGCTTCGGCGTCAACGTCGCCACGTTCGCGCTGGTCCCGCCCGCGCGGCTGCCCGCGCTCGCCTCGGCCGTCGCCGCGATGGGCGTCGGGTACGTCCGCGACGGCAGCTCCTGGCCGGCCGCGCAGCGGGCCCGGCACGCGGCCTTCGACAGCGAGGTGCACGACGCCGTCATCGACACCTTCCACGCGCACGGCCTGGCCGTCCTCGAAGTCGTCTCACCGCCGCCGGACTGGGCGTCGACCCCGACCTCCGTGCCGCTGCCCGCCGACCTGCGCGACGCCTACCGCTACGCCGCCCACCTCGCCGGACGCGGCAAACGGGCCGTGGCCGACGCGCTCCAGCTCTCCAACGAGCCCGACGTGGACGACTCCGCGAGCACCGGCGACCAGCACGCCGCGTACGTGAAGGCGGCGGCGCTCGGCGTCCGCGACCGGCCGGGCGGGCCGCCCGTGGTGCTGCCGGGCATCGCGGGCGAGGGCGTCTTCCAGGAGCTGATGCTGCGCAACGGCGTGGCGCGGTACGCCGACGTGTGGAGCTTCCACGGCTATCCGCCCCTGGACGACACCGACCCCGAGCCGCCGTCGGCGCCCGAGGACCAGCAGGAGCTGCGGGAGCGGTACGGGGCTCCGGCCCGGCGGCTGGCGATGTGGATGACGGAGTGCGGCGCCTTCCTGCCCGCGGAGCCGGGCGCGGACATGCCGTACGCCACGCAGCGCGTACAGGCCCGCTACCTGGTGCTTTCGACGGTGGAGAGCCTGGCAGCGGGCACGGACCGGCAGTTCTGGTTCTGCGGGCCGCCGTGCACGGACGAGGGCACCTCGTTCGCGCTGTTCAGCCGCGCCTTCCAGCCGCTGCCCGCGTACAGCGCGTACGCCGCGCTCACCGCGCTCCTCGGCGAGGCCGGCTACGTGCGGACGCTGGAGGAGCTGCTGCCGCGCGCGGCCGGGTTCGTCTTCGCCGACGGCACGGGACGCACGGTGACGGTGGTGTGCGCGCCGCGCACGCGGGCCGTGGACGTGCCGGTGCCGGACGCGACGACGCGCGTGTACGACATCATGGGCGCCCCGCGCGCCGCGCCGCCCCGGTCGCGGCGCGGCACCGTGCGCGTGCGGGCGTCCCGCGACCCGCTCTACCTGGTGACGGACGCGCCGCCGCCCGGCACGCCACGGCCCCCGTCCGGCCCGCTCCGGCCGCGGGCCCTCTCCCCGGCGGAGCACATCGTCCTGGCCCAGCGGTACGCGGCGGCCGACTCCGCCCCCGGCAAGGCCGACGGCGACGCTGAGCCGCCGCTCGGCTACCGCCTCGGCGCGCGCACCCGGATGGTGCTCGACGTCTACAACTTCGACCGGGTCGCGCGGACGGTCACGCTCCGGGCGCGGGCGTCCGAGGGCTGGCGGGTGACACCGCAACGGGTGGAAGGGGTGCGGGTGCCCGCGCACGGACGGGTCGCCGTCCCCTTCACCGTCACGGCGGACGAGCGGGTGCCCTCCGGCGCGGACCACCCCCTGACCTTCGAGGCCCGCCTCGGCGGAATGCCGGTGCCGCCGTCGGTGTCCCTCGTCCAACGGCGACGCTGAGGCCGGTCACGGGGCACCGGACAGGAGCCGGTCCGGTTCGGCCGGGGCCCACCGGGCCCGCCCCCCTGGGCGGGCCCTGGCGCAGGCGACCGGCCTCCGCGTCGGCGGTGCGCACGCCCTCGCCCTCACCCTCGCCCTCGAGCGCGTGCATCCGGGCCGGCTCCCGCCCAGAGCTTTCGATCACTTTCGCGCGATGACGGCGCACATCGGGCCCATACTGGTCAGCGGAAGCCCCACCGCACACGGAGCCGCTCGTGCCGCGTCCCGTCCCGGGCCCGGAGCGCGTCTGGTACGTCTCCTACGGCTCGAACATGCACCTGGGCCGCCTGATGGCGTACATCGCCGGCGGCAGGCCCCCGGGGTCGTCCCGGGACCACCCCGGCTGCCGCGACCGCCGCCCGCCGGAGGTCTCCCGGGCCGTGGAGCTGCCGGGTGTCCTGTACTTCGCCACGGAGTCGGTCCTGTGGACGGGCGGCCGGGCCTTCTACGACCCCGGCGCCGAGGGCCGGGTGTACGCGCGGGCGCACCTGGTGACTCCGGCGCAGTTCTCGGACATCGCCGCCCAGGAGATGTACCGGCTGCCCGGCGCCGACCTCGACCTGACGGCGGTCCTGCGGGACGGGCGGGCCCGCCTCGGCGCCGGGCGCTACGAGACCCTGGTGTGCGCGGGCCTGCTCGACGGCCTGCCCCTGCTCACCTTCACCGCGCCCTGGCGCCTGACCGACGTCGCCCTCAACGTCCCCGCGAGCGCCTATCTGCGGCACCTGGCCGCGGGCCTGCTGGAGGCGGCCGCCTGGGACGAGGCCGCCGTCGCCGCCTATCTCGCGGCCTGCCCGGGCGCGCTCGGGCACTGGACCGCCGGGCGGATCGCGGGGCTGCTGGGGCGCTGAGGGCGAGGGGGCCATCAAGGCCGAGGGGGCCGCCGAGGCCGAGGGCCGCGGCTCAGGCCTGGTGCTCGTGCCGGAAGAAGTCGGCGAGCGCCGAAGCCAGGGCCTCCGGCGCCTGCTCGGCGACGTGGTGGCCGGAGTCGATGCCGTGCCCGCGCACGTCGGTGGCCCACCGGCGCCAGATCGCCAGCGGGTCGCCGTAGAGGTCCTCCAGGTCGTCACGGAGCGACCAGAGGGCCAGCGCCGGGCAGGTGACGCGCCGGCCCGCGTCCCGGTCGGCCTCCTCGTGGAGCCGGTCGACCGTGAGGCCGGCGCGGTAGTCCTCCAGCATCCCCCGCACCACCTCGGGGCGGCGGGTGGCCTGCCGCCACTCCTCGTAGTTCTCGGGGCCCATGGCGTCCGGGTCGCCGCGGTACCAGCCGTCGGGGTCGGCGGTGATGACCCGCTCGGGGATGTCCGGCTGCGCGAAGAAGAACCAGTGCCACCACTGGGTGGCGAACTCGGCCGTGATCCGCGACAGGTGCTCCGTCGTCGGCAGGCAGTCCAGGAAGGCCACCCGGGAGACGGCGTCCGGGTGGTCGAGCGCCAGGCGCAGCGCCACGGCGCCCCCGCGGTCGTGCCCGGCGAGGGCGAAGCGGCGGTGTCCGAGGTGGCGCATCACCGTGACCACGTCCCCGGCGACGGCGCGCTTGGAGTAGCCCGCGTGGTCCGCCGTGAACCGCGGCCCGACGGAGCGCCCGTAGCCGCGCAGGTCCGGGCAGACCACCGTGTGGCCGGCCGCCGCGAGCCGCGGCGCGACCAGGTGCCACGTCGCCGACGTACGGGGATGGCCGTGCAGGAGCACCACCGGCGGGCCCTCCCCGCCGAAGCGGACGAAGACGGACGCCTCACCGACGTCGATCCGTGCCTCCTCGAATCCTTCGAACACCCTTGTCCTCCTCGGACCTCGGCTCGTGCGCCCCGCCGACGCGGCATCGGCTCTCCCTGTGCCCCGGATACCCGAGGCCACGCGTGGGGCGGAGGGTGCGGGTGGCGCCCTCCGCCGCTGCCGCCCGCGGGCGGCGTGGTGGCGCCGGGGCACGGGGGTCAGCCGCGCAGCGGGCCCTCGCAGTGCACGTCGGAGGTGCCGCCGCGGCTGTCGGGCCAGATGTCCACCCGGCCGAAGGAGCAGTTCATGAGGTCGCCGAAGGCGCGGGCGGTGACGGCGAGCAGCGGGCCGAGCCCGGGGACGATCTCGGCGCGCAGCGCGTCGATCTGTCCCATGCGGCCGTACTCCGAGACGGCGTCGCGCGCCACCCACGCGTTGGCCGTGCCCTTGAGGTGGGCGTGGTACGCGAACGCCTTGAAGGCGGCGCGGTAGGCAGGGGCACCGGTGACGGCGCGGTCGGCGAGGAAGTCGGCGAGGCCCTCGGGGGACAGCCGCGTCGGGTCGTCGAGCGTGCAACCGGCCGTGCGGGGGCGCTCGGTGGGCTCGGGCGTGCGCGGACCGGGGACGCGGCCGTCGGCCAGACCGTCCGGCGCGGGCGGCGTGAAATTGCACTGACAAGGGGTCAGACACGCCTCCGTCGGTCCTCACGGGGGCAGTTGGGGTGGGTGCGCGATCTCTTGGCAGCCCCGGTGCAATGTGAAATATTACTGACGTGGCCACGGTTGAGCGGACAGCGAGCGCCTCCCCGGACGTCATCGTCGTCGGAGCGGGCGTGGTCGGCGCCGCCTGCGCCTACTACGCGGCCCGCGCCGGCCTGGACGTCACCGTGGTCGACCGCGGCTCCGTCGCGGGCGGGACCACGGGCGCGGGCGAGGGCAACCTGCTGGTCTCGGACAAGGAGCCCGGCCCGGAGCTCGAACTGGCCCTGTTGTCCGCGCGGTTGTGGCGCTCGCTGGCCGAACTGCTGCCGCCCCGCGTCGAGTACGAGGCCAAGGGCGGCCTCGTCGTCGCCTCCGCGCCGGGCGCCATGGCCGCCCTGCGGGACTTCGCCCGGCGGCAGGCGCGGGCGGGCGTCACCGCGGAGGAGGTGCCGGGCGAGCGGCTCCGCGAACTGGAGCCCCACCTGGCGCCCGGCCTCGCGGGCGGCTTCCACTACCCGCGGGACGCCCAGGTGCAACCCGCCCTCGCCGCCGCCCATCTGCTGCGCGCGGGCGGCGACCGGGTCCGGCTGCGGCTCGGCGAGGAGGTCACCGGCGTCCTCACCGGCGCCGGCGGGCGGATCCGCGGCGTGCGGACCCGCGCGGGCGAGCTGCACGCGCCGTACCTCGTGAACGCCGCGGGCACCTGGGGCGGCGACCTCGCCGGCCTCGCGGGCGTGGCCCTGCCCGTGCTGCCGCGGCGCGGTTTCGTCCTGGTCACCGAGGCGCTGCCGCGCGTGGTCCGGCGCAAGGTGTACGCGGCGGACTACGTCGCCGACGTCGCCAGCGACTCGGCGGCGCTGCAGACCTCGGCCGTCGTCGAGGGCACCCCCGCCGGGCCCGTGCTCATCGGCGCCAGCCGGGAGCGGGTCGGCTTCGACCGCTCCTTGTCGGTGCCGGCGCTGCACCGCCTGGCCGCCCAGGCGGTACGGCTCTTCCCGGTCCTCGCCACCGTGCGGGCCGTGCGCGCCTACGCCGGGTTCCGGCCGTACCTGCCCGACCACCTGCCCGCGATCGGGGCCGACCCCCGCGTCCCCGGCCTGCTGCACGCCTGCGGTCACGAGGGCGCGGGCATCGGCCTCGCCCCGGCGACGGGCCTGCTGGTGGCCGCGCTGCTCACCGGTGGTGAACTCCCGTTCGACATCGTCCCGTTCCGGCCCGACCGGTTCGGCGCGCACTCCGCCTGCGGAAAGGAACCGAACCATGGCGCGTGACGGCCGTACGCCCGCCCGCCTCGTGGGCGCGGCGCCCCGGGCCGCCTTCGAGATCACCTTCGACGGGCGCCCGGTGCGGGCCCTGTCCGGCCAGTCGGTGGCGGCCGCGCTGTGGGCGGCGGGCATCCTCGCCTGGCGCACCACCCGCGTCGGCGGACGGCCGCGCGGCGCGTTCTGCGGCATCGGCCAGTGCCACGATTGCCTGGCCACCGTCAACGGCCGCCCCAACCGCCGCGCCTGCCTGGTCCCGGCCCGGCCCGGCGACGTCGTCACCACGCAGGAGGGACACGGCCGTGCCGGACTCGACGCCTGAGACGGAGGGGCCGGGACCGCGGTGTGCGGCGGACGGGACGGGACCGAGGCGTGCCACGGGCGGGCCGGGGCCGGACGCACACGGGCCTGACCTCGCGCCGGGCGCCTACGGGCCGGGCCGTACGCCGGGCTCCCGCGGCCCCGGCCCCGTACCGGACGCAGGCGTGACGCCGCACGCACCCGGGGCGGAGTCCACGCCGCACGCACCCGTGGCGGGCTTCACGCCCGACGCACCCGAGCCGAGCCCTACGCCGAACACCCACGTGAGGCCGGACGCCCACGGGCCGCACCCCACGCCCGACGCCCAGGGGACGCCGCACGCACCCGGGCCGCACCCCGCACCCGAAGCCCGCGGGCCGGGTCCCGGCCCCACCCCGCCCGCCGAGCCCTGCGACCTCGCGGTGGTCGGCGCGGGCCCGGCAGGCCTCGCGGGTGCCGTGGCCGCGTCCGGGCTCGGCCTCTCCGTGACCCTGCTGGACGGCGCGGACCGGCCGGGCGGCCAGTTCCACCGCCACCCCGATCCGGCGCTGGGCGCCGCGCGCCCCGAGGCCCTCCACCACGACTGGGACGTCTTCACGAGCCTGCGCCGCCGCCTGGCGTCCGGCACGGTGCACAGCCTGACCGGCCATCACGTGTGGACCGTCGTCCGCGACGGCGACCTCTGGGCGGTGCACGCGGTCACCGGCGCGGACGGCGACGGGGACCGCCCGGTGTGCGTGCGCGCCCGCGCGGTGCTCTTCGCGACCGGCGCCCACGAGCGCCATCTGCCCTTCCCCGGCTGGACCCTGCCGGGCGTGGTGGCCGCGGGCGGTGCCCAGGCGATGCTGAAGTCCGGGCTCGTGCTGCCCGGCCGCCGGGTCGTGGTGGCGGGCAGCGGACCGCTGCTCCTGGCGGTGGCCTCAGCCCTGGCCGCGGCGGGCGCCCGTGTCCCCGCGGTGGTGGAGGCGTCGGCCTACGGCGCGTACGCCCGGGCGCCGCGCGCCTTGCTCGCCGCCCCGCACAAGCTCGTGGAGGGCGCGGCCCACGGCGCGGCGCTGCTGCGCCACCGGGTGCCGCTGCGCACCCGCAGCGCGGTGACGCGCGCGCACGGCACCGACCGGGTGGAGGCGGTCACCGTCTCCCGGCTCGACCGGGACTGGCGGCCCGTGCCGGGCACCGGCCGCCGGGTCGCCTGCGACGCGCTCGCGGTCGGTCACGGCCTGGTGCCGCAGGTGGAGTTGGCCCTCGGGCTCGGCTGCGCGACGCGGCGGACGCCGGACGGGACGAACGCCCTCGTCCTGGACGGCCTGCAGACCACCTCGGTCCCCGGCGTGTTCGCCGCGGGTGAGACAGGCGGCGTGGGCGGTGCGCAACTTGCCTACGCGGAGGGCGAGTTGGCGGGCATCGCGGCGGCGGCCCACCTCCTCGGCCGGTCCGCGCTCCTCCGCACGGCACGCGTACGCGAGCTGCGACGGCGGCGCGACCGGCTGCGCGCCTTCGCCGACGCCATGGCCCGCGCGCACGCGCCCGGCCCCGGCTGGACCCGCTGGCTCGACGACGGCACGGACGTCTGCCGCTGCGAGGAGGTCACCGCGGGCCGCGTCCGCGAGGCCGTCGCCGACCACGGCGCCCGGGACGCGCGCACCGTCAAGCTCCTCACGCGCGCGGGCATGGGCTGGTGCCAGGGCCGCGTCTGCGGCACGGCCGTGGCCTGCCTGGCGGCAGCGGCACCGGGCCCCCGGCAGCCGCCGTCCCAGGAGCGCAGACCGCTTGCCGCGCCGGTCCCGCTGGGGGTGCTCGCGGCACTGGACACGGAGGAGCCCGGGACGCGGGACCTCGCCCCCCCCCCCGCCACCGCCGACCGCCCTGCCGACGCCACCGCCACCGCCTCCACCACCAAGACCGCCGACGACACCGCCACCGCCACCCAGCCCGCCATCGCCACCGAGCCCGACGACGGCACCGAGACCGGCGACGGCACCACGACCCCGGAGCACCCCACCACCCCCACCGTCACCACCACCAACGCCCAGGCAGGCTCCCCGCCCGACGAGAAGTAGGGCCGAGGAGCAAGGCGCCCCCGCAGCCCCCGGCCCGCGCACAGCAACATCCCGCCACCGACCCCCGTGCCGCGCCCGTCGGCACCCCCGCTGCCCCCGTCCCGACCTCCCCCCGACGTCACACCACAGAAGGGCCCCCTCATGACGCCCCTGACGACGCCCCCCTCCCCCGCCGCCTCCTGGACCCCCGACCGCCCGTGGCGCGGCATCATGGTCGCCACCGCGCTCCCGTTCCGCGACGACCTGTCCGTCGATCACGACGCGTACGCCGAGCACGTCCGCCGCCTCCTCGACCACGGCTGCGACGGCGTCGTGCCGAACGGCTCCCTCGGCGAGTACCAGACCCTCACCGCCGACGAGCGCGCCCGCGTGGTGCGGACCGCCGTCGAGGCCGCGGGCGACGGCGCCCGGGTGATGCCCGGTGTCTCCGCGTACGGCGGCGCCGAGGCCCGCCGCTGGGCCGAGCACGCGGCCGAACTGGGCTGCGGCAGCGTCCTGTCGCTGCCGCCCAACGCCTACCGGGCCGACGCGCGGGCCGTGCGCGCCCACTACGCCGAGGTGGCAGCGGCCGGGCTGCCCGTCGTGGCCTACAACAACCCACTCGACACCAGGGTCGACCTGACCCCGGACCTGCTCGCCGAACTGCACGCCGCGGGTCACGTCGTGGCGGTCAAGGAGTTCAGCGGCGACGTGCGCCGCGCGTACGAGATCGCCGAACTCGCGCCCGACCTGGACCTGTTGGCCGGTGCCGACGACGTCCTGCTGGAGCTCTCCCTCGCCGGTGCCGTCGGCTGGGTCGCCGGGTACCCCAACGCCTTCCCCGCCTCCTGCGCCGCGCTCTACCGCGCCGCCACCGCCGGGGACACGGCCGCGGCGCTGCCGCTCTACCGGTCCCTGCACCCGCTCCTGCGGTGGGACTCCAAAACCGAGTTCGTGCAGGCCATCAAGGCGTCCATGGACGTCGTCGGGTTCCGTGGCGGCCCCACCCGGCCGCCGCGCGCGCCGCTGACCGCGGACGCCGGCGCCCGGGTTCGCGCCGCCACGGAGAAGGCCGTCGCCGACGGCCACCGCTGACCCAGGGAGGCTTCCATGCGGACGCGTCGCGTCTTCCACGCCGTGGACTCGCACACCGAGGGCATGCCCACGCGCGTGATCACCGGTGGCGTCGGGGTCATCCCCGGGGCCACCATGGCCGAACGCCGGCTCCACTTCATCGACCACCTCGACCACCTGCGCACCCTGCTGATGTACGAGCCGCGCGGGCACGCCGCGATGAGCGGCGCGATCCTCCAGCCGCCCACCCGCCCCGACGCCGACCACGGCGTGCTCTTCATCGAGGTCTCCGGGCTGCTTCCGATGTGCGGGCACGGCACCATCGGCGTGGCCACCGTGCTCGTCGAGACCGGCATGGTCACCGTCACCGAACCCGTCACCACGGTCCGGCTCGACACCCCCGCGGGCCTGGTCACCGTCGACGTACGCGTCGAGGACGGGGCGGCGAGGGCGGTCACGCTCACCAACGTGCCCGCGTTCTGCGTCGGCCTCGACCGCAAGGTGGACGTACCGGGGTACGGGACGGTGACGTACGACCTCGCCTTCGGCGGCAACTTCTACGCGTTCGTCGAACTCGGCGCCCTGGACCTGCCGTTCGACCGGGCCCGCAAGGACGAGCTGCTCGCGGCGGGCCTCGCGGTCATGGCGGCGGTCAACGCGTCCGAGGAACGGCCCGTGCACCCGCTGCACCCGGAGATCAGCGGCGTGAAACACGTCTACCTCGCTGCGCCCGGCTCCGACGCGCGGCGCTCGCGGCACGCCATGGCCATCCACCCCGGCTGGTTCGACCGCTCCCCGTGCGGGACGGGAACCTCCGCGCGGATGGCCCAACTGCACGCCCGCGGCGCCCTGCCGCTGCACCAGGACTTCGTCAACGAGTCGTTCATCGGCACGGAGTTCACCGGCCGCCTCGTCGCCGAGACGGACGTCGGCGGCGTCCCCGCCGTCGTGCCGCGCGTCACCGGACGCGCCTGGATCACCGGCACGGCCCAGTACTTCCTCGACCCCGACGACCCGTTCCCCGGCGGGTTCCTGCTGTGACCCCCGCCGGCTCCGGCCGCGCTCCACCGGGGCGACGGGGACAACGCGGAGACAACAACGTGACATTGTACGCTGGTGATCCGCCCCGCCCCGGGCGCGACGTCACGGCGCGAGCGGCTGTGCGCAGTCGTGAGCGACCGTGCGCGGCGGTCACGAAGGGACACCACGACCATGGGCCACCTCAAGCAGCGCAACCTCATCACCACCCGGGAGCGCCTGCGCGACCAGGTGGCCCACGCCCTGCGGGCGGCGCTCATCTCGGGCGAACTCCGCCCGGGCGAGGTGTACTCGGCGCCGGGACTCGCGGAGGACTTCGGCATCTCCGCGACCCCCGTGCGCGAGGCGATGCTCGACCTGGCGCGCGAGGGCCTCGTCGAGCCGGTGCGCAACAAGGGGTTCCGGGTCACCGAGGTCAACGAGCGCGACCTGGACCAGTACACGGAGATCCGCACCCTCATCGAGGTCCCCATGACCGGCCGGATCACCCGTACCGCGGACCGCGCGGACCTGGAGGCGCTGCGGCCGGTCGCCGAGGAGATCGTGGCCGCGGCCCGCGACCACGACCTCATCGGCTATCTGGAGGCCGACCGCCGCTTCCACCTCTCCCTGCTGGCGCTCGGCGGCAACGACCGCCTGGTGGAGACGGTCGGCGACCTCCGCAAGCGCTCCCGCCTGTATGGACTGACCGCCCTGGACGAGAGCGACCGGCTGCTGCCGTCGGCGCGGGAGCACCTGGAGCTGCTCGACCTGATGGTGGCGGGCGACGCGCCGGGCGCGGAGGCGTGCATGGCGCGCCACCTCGGCCACGTCCGCTCCCTGTGGGCGGAGGGCGCCCCCGAGCGGCGCAGGCCCACCCGCCACGGCCTGACCGTGCGCCTGAGCCAGGGCTGAGCCAGAGCTGAGCCCGGCATCGAGCCGGACCCGAACCGGCTTGCGCCCAGGGCCGGTTCAGGTCCGTTCAGGTCCGAGGGCCCGGGCGGCTCGTCATCGCCCCGGTCCGGAGCCGAGGTGGCGGGCCTGGTCCCGGCCGACCTCCGCGGCCCGGCGGAGGTAGTCGGCGATGACCTCCAACTGCTCGTCGCCGTAGCTCTCCAGGACCGCGCCGAACGCCGTGCCCGGGGCCTCCCAGGCCCGCGCCAGGCGCTCCCCCGCGTCGGGCACCAGGGCGACCAGGGCCCGCCTGCGGTCCTCCGGGTCGCTGCGGCGCTCCACGAACCCCGCCTTCTCCAGCCGGTCGACCAGGCGGGAGGCCGAGCCGGAGGCCAGGCCGGTGAGGCGGGCGATGTCGCCGGTGGTGACCGGACCGGGCTCCAGGTCGAGCAGCGCGAGGCACTGCACGTCGGTGGGGTGCAGCCCGACCCGGTCGGCCATGGCCTGGTTGAACAGCGTGTACGCGGCATAGTGCCGCCGGCTCTCCGCGATCACACGGGCCAGCAGCTCCGGGCGGTTCGGCATCCTGCGTCTCCCCAGACAGAAATATGCGTGGCGAAGATGTTGCGCCACGATGTATCTTCGTCACGAAGCTTATTCGTCACGCGGGCATTCTATCCGGGCCCGCCCCAGAACATGCCCCTCCGGGTCACCCGGGGACACGCCTCACCGGGCGAGCCCAGGGACACGCCTCCTGGGGCCCGCCCGTGGCAGGCCGACGCCCCGCACCGCCCGCCGACCTCGCGGCGCACCCGCACCCCGCCGGACCGGCGCCCGGCTCCCCGTGCGCGCCCGCGCCCGCACCCCACCACCGGAAGGAACCCCGACCATGACCGTTCTCGTCACCGGAAGCCGCGGCGCCGTCGCCCGCCGCCTCACCGCCCTGCTGCGCGAGCGCGGGCTCGCCGTGCGCGCGGCCTCGCGGCAGCCCGAAGGCCCGGACGTCGTCCCCTGCGACCTGACGGAACCCGCCACCTTCGCGTCCGCCCTCAAGGGCGTGACCTCGGTCTTCCTGTACGCCGAGCCGTCGTGCGCCGACGCCTTCGCCGAGGAGGCCGCCGCGGCCGGCGTCGAGCACGTCGTCCTGCTGTCGTCCTCGTCGGTACTCGCCCCCGACGCCGCCGACAACCCCATGGCCAGGTCCCACCTGGACGCCGAGACCGCCCTGGAGGCCGCCCCGTTCCGTACGACCTTCCTGCGCCCCGGGGCGTTCGCCGCCAACGCGCTGGCGTGGAGCTGGAGCCTGCGGGCGGGGCGGCCGGTCAGCCTGCCCTACCCGGGATCGCACAGCGACCCGATCCACGAGGCCGACGTGGCCGGGGCCGCGCTCGCCGTGCTCACCGACCCCGCTCTCGGCGGCCGCCCGTACGTCCTGACCGGTCCGCAGTCGCTGACCTTCGCCGAGCAGATCGGCATCCTGAGCCGGGCCACGGGCCGTGACGTGCCCGTGCGGGAGGTGGGCCGCGAGGAGTGGAAGAAGGAGATGGCGGACTACATGCCGCCGGGCTTCGCCGACTGCCTGCTGGACTGGTGGCGGGCGCACGACGGTGTCCCCGTCGAACTCACGCGCTGCGTCGAGCAGTTGACCGGCCGCCCGGCCCGCTCCTTCGCCGCCTGGGCCCGCGACCACGCCGCCGACTTCGCGGGGTGAGGCCCGGCCGCGCGGCCCCGGGTCACGGGTTGCAGTTGAGTACCGTGCCCTCGTTGACGAAGCAGGTGTCGGCGCCTTCGTTGCCGTCGACGACGCCCTCGTTCAGCAGGACCTGGAGCCGGTCGTCGCCCGGGTTGCCGTGAATCCGGCCCGACGGGCCGTTGTAGGAGACGACGACGTCGTCGTTGCCGTCACCGGCCTGGACGAGGCCGGTGTTCTCCTCCTCGACGCGGATGGTGTCGTCGCCCCGGTTGCCGTTGACGACACCGGCGCGGTTGAAGGTGACCCGCACGGTGTCGCGGCCGTCGTACCCGAAGACGACGTCACCGGCGGCCAGGCTGTCGCAGCGGATGTCGTCGTCGCCGTTCGTCCCGTTGATCTCGGGCCCGGGCTGCGGCCGCCCGTTGACGACGCAGCCCGTCGCCTCGGGGGCCGCGTCGACGGGCGCGGCCCAGGCGGTGAGGCCGAGGGCCGCCACCACGGCGGCGAGCCGCGCCGCCCGGCGGGCGAGGGCGCGGACCGGACGTGCGCTTCCGTTGTCCATGCCTCAAGCGTCAGGCGCGCGGGGCGAGTTGTCAGCATCCGGGGCTGTACGTCACCCGTACGCGTGATGCCGCGCGCGGGGTACGGGCCGTGGGCCGAGCGGGTACGCCGCCCGGTCCCGCCAGCGCGCGCCGTCCCAGGTGATCAGGTGGACGGCGGGCACGGGGCAGGTCAGCGGCAGCGCGGGGGCGAGCTCGGCCTCCAGCGCGTCGTACGCGGCGTCCTGCGTCGCGGGGCCCTCGCTGTTGGCGACCGTCAGGTGCGGCGCGAGGCCGGCGCCGAAGATCCCCCGGTACGGGACCGCCTCCGGCCAGCGCCGGGTCAGGTCCTTGGTGAGCGCCACCACCGGGTCGTGCGGCCAGGGGTCGAGGTAGAGCACGCCGGGGTAGCGGCCGAACTCGGTGAAGGTCAGCTCGAACGCGGCGTGCCCGGCGAAGAGCGCGGCGAGCTCCCGCTCCACCCGGGCGTCGATGCGGCCGGCGTGCAGGAAGGGGTAGAGCACGGTCACGTGCGCCGGGAACCCGGCCCTGACCAGGGGGTCGGCCGCGGGAACCCTGATGGTGAGGGCGGTGTCCCCCACGGTGTCGGGCCACCCGCCCGCCTCCTGGTCCGGCTGGGCCGCGTCGGCGTCGGTGCTCATGACAGGCCATGATCGCACCGGCGCGGCGGCGCACGGCGGGCGGGGCGGGCGGGGCTCACCGTCCGGCGCGCGCCCGGTGGCGGCGTACCGCGTCCCGGCTGGCGCACCGGTGCGAGCAGTAGCGCCGGAGCCCCGTGCGGGAGGTGTCGGCGAAGATCGTGACGCACTCGGTGACGGCGCAGCGCCGCAGCCGGTGCATGCCCCGGCCCACGAGGTGGAGCGCGGTGCCGACCGCGATCAGCGCGTACAGGAGGGAGCCGAGCGACTGGTGGTCGTCGCGGTAGTGCAGGTGCCAGCCGTCGCCCGCGTGGTCGGTCAGCCGGGGGTGGCTCGTGCCGGCCGCCAGCATCGCGTTGAGCAGGGCGGCGCGTTCCTGCTCGTCGGCGGCGTCGACGACCTTCTCCCACGCGTCGAGGAGGGCCAGGACCCGGTCCAGGTCCTCCGGCACGGCGGGGCGCTCCAGGGTCAGCCCGGCGGCGCGGCAGCGGGCCGCGAGCTCCTGGGCATTCTGCGGGCGCCGGTTCGCCAGGTCCGCGGCCAGCCGGACCGCGTCCACACCGTAAGGGTTGAGCTGCACAAGACCATTACAGCACTGTCGTGGCCATGCAGAACACCGGCGTACCCCGTGCGGAGCGGCCATGAGCCTTCCGTCCGTCCTGTCCAAGGCGCTGCCTCCGGCGGGCCCGCGGCGCGTCATCGCCGCCTCCAACTTCGTCAACACCGTCGGCAGCGGCCTCTACCTGACCGCGGGGGTGCTGTACTTCACGCAGGCGGTCGCCCTGCCGGCCTAGCAGGTGGGTCTCGGCCTCGGCGTCGCGGGGTGCGTCTCGCTGGCCGCGGGCATCGCCGTCGGCCACCTCGCGGACCGGCGCGGGGCGCGCGGCGTGTACGCGGTCACGCTGGCCGTCCAGGCCCTCGCCACGGCCGCGTTCGTACTGGTGGACGGCTTCTGGCCGTTCGTCGTCGCGGTGAGCGTGGCCACCGGGGCGAAGGCCGCCGGGGTGGCGGCGCGCAGCCCGCTCATCCGCCACTACGGGGGCGACCGGCCGCAGGAGTTCCGCGCGTACCTGCGGGCCGTGACGAACGTCGGCATCTCCCTGGGCGCCCTGCTGGCGGGCGTGGCCGTGCACGCCGGCACCCTCGCCGCGTACCACCTGCTGGTCGTCGGCAACGCGCTCGCGTTCGCCGCCTCGGCGGTGCTCGTCCTGCCGCTGCCGCCGGTCGAGCCGGTGCCCGCCGCGCCCGGGCCGCGCCGGGCCGCGCTGCGCGACGGGCCCTATCTGGTCCTGACCGTGCTCGACGGGGTCATGGCGGTGCAGTTCAAGGTGCTCACGGTGGCGCTGCCGCTGTGGCTGGTCGAGGCCACCACCGCCCCGGCCTGGCTGGTGTCGGGCACCATGCTGGTCAACACCGCCATCGTCGTCGCGCTCCAGGTGCGGGCGAGCCGCGGCGTCGACTCCCCCGCGGCGGGCGGGCGCGCCTACCGCCGCTCGGGGGTGGCCTTCCTCGCCTCCTGCGTGCTGATCTCCCTGGCCGCCGGCCCGCCGGTCCGGGCCGCCGTCACGCTCGTCCTGATCGCCGTGGTCGTCCACGCCGTGGGCGAACTGTGGCACGCGGCGGCCGGGTTCGAGGTCTCCTTCGCGCTCGCACCGCCGGACGCCACCGGCCAGTACCTGGGCGTGTTCGGCCTGGGCGCGGGCCTGGCGGAGGCGCTCGGACCGGGGCTGCTCCTCTCCTTGTGCGTCACGTGGGGCCGCCCCGGCTGGTACGTCGTGGGGGTGCTGTTCGCCGTGACGGGCCTGGCGGCTCCGCTCGCGGTCCGCCGGGCCGAGCGCTCGCGCCGGGCCGGCCAGGCCCTCGTGGCACCGCCGTCGGGGAAGGCCGGGCTAGGGGGCGCGCTCCGTCGCCGGTGAGGTCGCGGGCGGCTGCGCGAGCGCCGGGAGCTCCCGCAGCGCGCGCACCGGTGAGACGAAGACCGGCAGGAACGCGCACGCCAGGCAGGCCGCGCCGGCCCACACCGCCACGCGCACGCCGGCGAGTTCGCCGAGGACACCGGCGAGGACCGAGCCGATGGCCAGGGCCCCGGTCAGCAAGAAGCGGAAGGTGGCGTTCATGCGGCCGAGGAGCGGGTCGGGGGTGAGGTGCTGGCGCAGGGTGACGCCCAGGACGTTGTCGATGCCCGTCCGGGTCGTCACGAGCAGCCAGCCCGCGCCCGCCACCCACAGCCAGGGGCCGTCCCCGACCAGCCCCACGGCCAGGCCCGCGGGGGCGAGCCACAGCCCGGCGACGGCCATCGCCCGGCCGTGGCCGAGGCGGGCCGCGAGGCGGCGGGCACAGAGCGCGCCGACCAGCAGACCGAGGCCGCCCACCGCCCAGTACAGGCCGAGGGCCCCGGCGGGCAGGCCGAGTTCGCGGGCGAACAGCACCGGAAGCACGGCGTTGACCATCTGCCCGCCGAGGTTGTTCAGCGTCGCGCCGAGCGCCAGGGCCCGCAGCTCGGGGCGGCCGAAGACGTGCCGCAGCCCCTCCCCGACCTCGGCGCGCAGCCGCCGCCGGGCGGCCGGCGCCGCGGCGGGCGCCTGCCCCCGGCCGATCCGGGTGAGGCCCGCCGCGGAGGCGAGGTAGGCGACCGCGCCGGCCGCGAGCGCCAGGGGCGCCGTGAACGCCTGGACCACGAGGCCGCCGGCGCCGCGCCCGGCGATGTTGGCGCCCGCCATCAGGCCCATGATCGCGGTGTTCGCGCGCACCAGGCGGTCGCGCCCGACGAGGTCGGGCAGGACGCTCTGCGAGCCCACGTCGAAGAACACGGTGGCGGCGCCGTTCAGCAGCACGACCGCGTACAACTGCGGCAGCGACAGCGCGTCGAGCCACCAGGCCACGGGGACGGACGCGAGCAGCAGGGCGCGGGCCGCGTCCGCGGCGACGAGGACGCGGCGGCCCGGCAGCCGGTCCACCCAGGCGCCCGCGGGCAGGCCGATGAGGAGGAAGGCCGCGGTGGACAGGGCGGCGAGGGCGCCCACCTGGCCCGGTCCGGCGTCGAGCGCGGTGACGGCGAGCAGGGGGACGGCCACGTAGCCGACGTTGGTGCCGAGGTGGCTGAGCGCTCCGGCCGCGAAGAGCGTACGGAAGTCGCGCAGCCGCCACGGGGAGCCGTGTGCGGAGGTCATGCGGGGCACCATGCGGGGCGACGGGCGCCGCGACCCAGTGATTTAGCCTGAGCTGAATGATCGAGATCGAGTTCGGTACGGAGGACGTGGCCCGGACCCGCTTCGCGCTGTCCCCGCTGTGGGAAGTGGTGGCGAGCGTCCGGGTGTTGAAGGGCGCGGACGAGCACGGCCTGCACCGCGCCTGGGCGGACCAGGTGCGGCCCCGGCTCGCCGCGTCGGGCGTCGACCTGGCGCCGCTGTTCGACCTCGTCCCGGTACCGGCGCACGCGCCGTGGTCGGGGTACGTGCCCGGCTTCCTCTGCCCGCCGCCCACGACACCGCTGCCGTCGCTGGCGGTGGAGCTGGCCACGGTGCGGAGCACGCCCGTGGCGCTGCTGCGCACCAAGGCCGACGTGCCGCCCGCGCGCATGGCGGCGCTGCGCGCGGACCCCGAGGCGGAACTCGGCCGCCTCGCGGACGTGATCGAGGCCTACTGGGAGCTGGCCCTCGCCCCCTACTGGTCGCGGGTGCTCACCCTCCTGGAGGCCGACATCCGCTACCGCGCGAGCCGTCTGGTGGACGGGGGCGCCCAGCGGCTGTTCCAGGACCTCGATCCGCAGGTGGCCTGGGCGGGCGGCACGCTGCACCTGGAGCACCGCACCGCGCGCGGCTCGCGCCGGCTGGACGGCCGGGGCCTGCTCCTGGTGCCGTCGGCCTTCGTGTGGCCGCGCGTCTTCTCGGTCCTCAACGAGCCCTGGCAGCCGTCGCTGCGGTACCCGCCGCGGGGCGTGGGCACGCTCTGGCAGTCCCGCCCGGTGCGGGTCTCCGACGCGCTGGCGGGCGTGGTGGGCCGGGCCCGTGCGGTCCTGCTGGCGGAGCTGTCCGCCCCCGCGTCGACCACCGACCTGGCCCGGCGCACCGGCCTCACGCCCGGGGGCGTCTCCCAGCACCTCACGCTGCTGCGCACGGCGGGCCTGGTGAGCGCCCACCGCTCGGGCCGCCACGTCCTGTACGCACGGACCCGGGCGGGCGAGACGCTGGCCGAGGCGCCGGGGGCGGGTTGAGCGCGAACGGGGTGTTCGTAGGTCCGGGGCGACCGTTGCGGTGGGGGCGGGGAAGCCGTCGTGCTGAAGGCGGGTGTCCGCCGCCCGGCTCGGTCTCCCGTACGCCCGCCGGGCCCCTGTCAGCCCGACCAGGTCGAGGTTGAGGCTGCTGGTGTCGTACGCGGAGTCGGCGGGTGCGCCGGGCGCGGCCAGGGCTCGTCCCGCCGGGAGTCTGGGCGCGGCCAGGGGGCCGTCCCGTCGGTGGTCGGGTCAGACAGCGGGGGCGAAGAGTTCGGTGAGCTGCGCGCTCGCGGCGGCGGGTGCGCGGACGTCCAGGTGCAGCCGCGGGCCGTCGAAGTGGAGGCGGAAGTCGAAGAACGGGCAGCACTCCTGCTCGGCGACGGCCAGGGCGGCGAGCCGCGCGGCCCGGTCGGCGGGCAGCGTCAGCCGCAGGCCCTCCGGGATCACGACGCGGGCGGCGCCGTCGAGGGCCCCGCGCCACTGGGCGGTGCGCTCGTGCGGCCCCGCGCCGGTCAGGGAGCACGCCACCGGTGCGGCGCGCCACCGCTCCGGCTCCCGTTCCCCGGCGCGGCGGCCGGGCGTGAGGGCGGCGTCGGCCCTCTGCCCGTCAGGGGCGTCCGGGGCCGGGGCGACGACGCCGCACTCGGGGCCGCACCGCCCGGCGCGGTCGGGCAGCGCGTCCAGGTGAGCGAGGGCGCTGTGGAGCGAGGCGGTGAACGCGGCAAGCTCCGCGCCGCGGGTCTCAGCCGCGGCCAGCCGCGCGGCGATCCGCGGCCGCAGGTCCGCCTTAACGTCCCGGCAGGCCCCGGCCTCCCACACCCGCAGCAGCTCCCCGATCTCCTCCAGCGGCAGCCCCCAGTGCTTGGCCGTGCCGATGAACGACAGCCGCGCGAGCGCGTCCTCGCCGTACACCCGGTATCCGGCGGGTGTCCGGCCCGCGGGCAGCAGCCCTGCACTCTCGTAGAAGCGCAGGGTGGTGGCAGGCACCCCGCTGCGCGCGGCCAGTCGGGAGATCCGCATGGCTGTCATGCCACCGACCGTAGACCTTCGAGTCGGCTGGAAGGTCAAGCCGGGCGGGGGCCCACGCGCGGCTTCGCTATGGAGTACGCCCTACGGGGTGCGGAGCTTCACGGCCTCGCGGACCCGGTGCAGATGGACGAGGACGTCGTAGGCCTGCCCGACGGCGAGCGTGGGGAGGGGGTCGGCCTCGAACACCGAGCCCGCGTCGTAGATGGGGCGGGCGGTGTCCAGCCAGGAGCGGGCCGGACCCGTGACGGTGCGCAGGTCCAGGTAGTGGTCCCGGTGGTGGACCCGGTCGAGGGTGTGCTCGTGCATGCCGCGCGCGGCCGGGGGCACGGTGGTCTTCTTCCAGTCCCCGTCGAAGGAGGTGTCCTTGGTGAGGAAGGAGCCCCGGTTGAAGGTGAAGCCGATGGCGAGGTAGTCCCGCCCGAGGGCGTCGCGCAGGTAGGCGCCCTGGGTCCTGGGGTACATCTCGGGGTCGGTGGACAGGTACCCCACGTGGCCGTTGTGCGCCGACAGGAGGATCTTGTCGCCGGTCCGGCGGTGCCACCAGGTGACGTTGTCGGCCATGGCCCGGTCGCGCAGGTGCTCCGCCGCGGCCACCGAGTCCGGGTCGGAGGGGTCGAGGGAGACGAAGGCGAAGGTCTGGGCGATGTTGCGGGCGTGCTGCACGGCCCACTCGTGGGCCTCGTTCCGGGCGTACCGCGCCGCTGGCTCGCGGTCCCCTGTCCCGGCGTGCCGCGCCGCTCGGCCGCGGGCCCCGGTCCGGGTCTGCCGCGCCGCCCGCTCGTGGTCCGCGCCGCCCGGGCCCGCGCAGGCGGTGACGAGGTCCAGCGCCTCCTGGGCCCGCACGGCGTTCCGCCGCCGCTCCGCGAGGGGCTTGCGCAGGTACGCGAAGGCGTCGTCGAACGGGCGGAGTTCCGCGTACAGCTCCTCCAGGCGCGGCAGCGACCGCGGGCACGCCTCCCGCACGTAGGAGGTGACCCGCGTGAAGATCCGGTCGCCGAGGGCGGGGGCGCCGATGTCGTCCCCCATGAAGTGCACCGTGCGCCGCGGACGGCGGCGGTTGTGGTCACGCATCCAGCCGATCAGGCTCGCGAACTCCTCGCGCTCCCACGGGGAACCGGCCAGTGCCTCCGCGGCGACCTGCCGGGCGTCGCCCTCGCCGCCCTGGAGGAACTCGTCGATCCGCAGCCCCGCCGACCAGCTCATCTCCAAGGCGAAGGTGGTGAAGCCCTTCTCCTCGACGAGGTGGCGGAAGACCCGCTCCTTCATGGTGAAGAACTCGTGCGAGCCGTGCGTGGCCTCGCCGAGGCCGACCACCCTGGCGTCACCGATCATCGAGCCGAGCGCCCGCAGGTCGGAGGTACGGCCACCGGGCTCGGTCGAGCGCAGCGGGTGAGCGACCCGCTCCAACGCCCGTACGACGGCCGCCTCCTGGGTGGTGGTCCGCCGACCGGCGGCCCGGCGCCCCGGCGCCGGTGCGGCCGCGCTCGCCACCGGTGCCGCCAGCACCGTACCCGCGGCGGCGGCCGCCGTGGCCGCCAGCAGCTTCCGCCGCCCGATCCGCTGCTGCCCGTACGTCGTCATCCTCGTCGCTCCTCACCTCGTGTGCCCGCCAGGGCCCTTGTGCCGATCATGGCGGGAGGCGGGGCTCGAGCACCCTGGGGACGGCCTCCGAAGTGAGCGGGGGTTAGCCCCAGGCCGGGGGCGACGACGCTCCATTGCCCCTTTACCCCTTTACCCCTTTATTCCTTTGCCCTTTGTCCTTTGTCCCGTTGATCCCTTGTTTCGTTGCTTGTTCCGGGGGCGGGTGTGGGAGACGGGACCCTTGTGCTATGTTTGATCTTGAGCCGGTCACCGGAACACCAGGTGGCTGACCGCGCGTCGGTGGTCCAAGGAAAGACGCCCCGCTTCCTGCGGGGAAATGCAGGTGCAAGGCCTGCCCGGCGCTCAACTCACGTCCCACCCCGTGTACGCGGGGTGGGACTTTCGCGTACGGCCTCATGGTGCGCGGCGCGCTCCCCGGCCCGGGGGCCGCCGAACGCGGCCACCGAGCCGGTCACTTTCTCCCGGACGCGGTACAGGACTTAATGCCCCGTCGCGCCGGCGCAGAGCTCCGCGAAGCGGTGGGTGTTGATGTTGCCGCCGGAGACGATGACGCCGACGCGCGGCGGTACGTCGGTGAGGCGGCCGGCCAGGAGCGCGGCGAGGGCGGTGGCGCCGCTGGGCTCGACGACGATCTTCAGGCGTTCGAAGGCGAAGCGCATCGCGGCGCGGATCTCGTCGTCGGAGACCAGCACGACCTCGTCGACGAGGCGCTGGTTGATGGGGAACGTCAGCTCCCCCGGCGTCTCGATGGCCTGGCCGTCGGCGATGGTGCGCGGGACCGGCACCGAGACGCGGTGCCCGGCCTCCAGCGACCGCTTGGTGTCGTCGCCCGCCTCCGGCTCCACGCCGATGACGCGGATGTCCGGGTGCAGTCCCTTGGCGGCGGTGGAGCTGCCCGCGATGAGCCCTCCGCCGCCCACCGGCGCGACCAGCGCGTCCAACGCGCCGACGTCCTCCAGGAGTTCGAGCGCGGCGGTGCCCTGCCCGGCGATGACGTCCGGGTGGTCGTACGGCGGAATGAGGGTGAGGCCGCGGTCCGCCGCGAGTTCCTGGCCGAGGGCGGTGCGGTCGCCGGAGTAGCGGTCGTACGTGACGATCTCGGCGCCGTAGCCCTCGGCGGCCTCGCGCTTGGAGCGCGGGGTGTCCTCCGGCATGAGGATCACCGCGCTGCTGCCCGTCTCGCGGGCGGCGAGCGCGATGGCCTGGGCGTGGTTGCCGGAGGAGAACGACGCGATGCCCCTGGACAGTTGCTCGGGTGTGAGCCGGGAGACGGCGTTGTAGGCACCGCGGAACTTGAAGGCGCCGATCCGCTGGAAGTTCTCGCACTTGAGGTGGACCTCGGCGCCGACGCGGGCGTCCAGGGTGCGCGAGCGCAGGACGGGCGTGCGGTGGGCGACGCCCTTGAGCCGGGCGGCGGCGTCGCGCACGTCGTCGAGGGTGACCAGGGGGGTGCTCGTCATGCGGGTGCTCCTGGTGGGGTGTCGGGCCCGGGCCCCGGTGCGGCCCGGTCACGGGACTTGGCGAGGTAGGTGTAGGCGGAGGCGCGGGAGATGCCGAGGCGGGCCGCGACCTGCGGGACCGCGCCCCGCAGGGCGAAGACGCCGCGCTCGTCGAGGTCGCGGAACAGCTCCAGGCGCGCGGGACGGTCGAGTTCGCTCCACGGCCGGTTCCGGCGGAGCTGGTAGGCGTCGACGACCGAGGCGAGGACGGACTCCATGTCGTCGCCGAAGGTCGTGGTCGGCACGTCGGCCGCCGGGGCGGCGACGCCCGCGAGTTCCCCGAGCAGAGCGCCGGCCTGCTGGACCGCGGTGATGTCGAGGTTCACGCACAGCGCCCCGAACACCGCGCCGCCGCTGTCCCGCAGCAGCATCGTGGACGACTTGACCAGCTTCCCGTCCTGGGTGCGGGTGAGGTAGTTCAGCTCGTCGGCCGCCGCGTCACCACGAGCCAGCATGCCCATGCCGATCTCGCTCATGGCCCCGCCGACGCTGCGGTGGGTGACCGCGCCCGCGATCGCCACGACGGACCGCTCCGGCCGCCGGTAGTCGTGCACGACGGCTTCGCAGAGCGAGCCGAAGGTGGCGGCGATGCCCTCGGCCACGGGCACGAGGGCGGCGATGATCGCGTCCCGCTCGGCACTCCGCTCAGGGCCGACGGCCGAGTTGGCTTCGGAGGGCGCGGTTCGGGCGACGCGGGCGCCCTGAGTCCCGTCGGCGCCCCGAGCGCCGACGGGGTTCCGGGGGCCTGTGCCGGTGCCGGTGCTGCTGTCAGCATCGGGGGCGACGTCGACCCCCGTACCCGTACCAGCGCCGCTAGGAGTACCACTACGGGTACCGGTGCCGCTCTCAGCGCTCATGGCAGTGCCTCACCCTCCCCCGCGTGCCGCTCAGCTCTGGACCAAACGTACACGCCCTGGACGGAAAGTCCAGAGGGGTTCGGGGCACCTCCGGACGGCGCTGCTGCCCCGCCGCGCACGCCGGAACCCCCCTCGGCCTCCTGGCAGTCGTCCGCCGGACGGGCCTCTCGACCTTGACGAACCTGGCGGAAGCGGGCGACATCACTCCAGCCGTCGACAGCACCTGTCCCCTGGCCGAAGCACCGGCCGCTGTCCGTCACCTGGAGAAGGGCCATCCCCGGGGCAAGGCCGTCCTGACCGTGACGTGACTCCACACTGTGACGTGACTCCACCGACACGGCCTGAGCGCCCGGGCAGCCGGGCCCTGTGCCCTCGGCCGGCGGAGCCCGTCGCGGCGCCAGCCGCTCGAGGCGCACGACGACGGACCCGCCCCCCGATTCAGGGTGAGGGCTGAGCAGCCACGGAGGCGGACCGACCACACGCAGACAGCACGCACGGCGCCCTGGTCCCGGCGACCGGGTCCCGCTGACCCACTACGCATACATGTGAGCGCGAAGCCCCGGAGACCGGCGTTCCCCCGCGTCACGGCAACGAGCGCGTGAGCCAGACCACTTCACCGTTGTCTTCCATGGAGACGTGGTGCCGCTCGAACCGGAGCTTTTCGAGGACGCGGAGCGACGGTGTGTTCCACGCGCCGACGGTCGACCAGAGCCGTTTCCGCCCGGTCGCAGCAGCGGCGTCGAGCACCGCACCCGCCGCCTCGGTGGCGTAGCCGCGCCCATGCGCGTGCTGGAACAGCTCGTACGCGATTTCGGGCTCCTCCAGAGTGGAGCGGCCGATGATCAGCCCGCAGTAGCCGATGAAGTCGCCTTCGTCCCGGCGCTCGATGGGCAACAGGGCGATCCCCGTGGTCGCCGTCGCGGCGAGCAGCTCCGCGATGGACGTCCGGATGTGCTCCACCGTGGGAGTCCCCTTGCCGCGTTCACCGAGGAGGGCGCAGAAGTCAGCGGCGTCCGACTCGGCCCACGGCCGCAGTACCAGCCGCTCGGTCTCAAGGTGGAACGGCATCGTCTCGTACGTAGTCATCCCCCACTCTGTCCCACGGATCATCACGAACGGAAGGCGCGGCAGCACCAGGCCCGGGCGCAGGCCCAGGGGGTTGCCCTGAAGCGGCTGCACCACGAGCTGAGCCACCACCGCGCACGCCCCGACGCGGATGGCCCTTTCTTCCGGTACGGAACCGCGCCCTCACGAAGTGTGCGGCGAGGTCGCTGTCGAGGGGCAGGACCGGTGGATCCTGGGCGCGTGACGGCCCTCGGCCCCCAGGGGCGGCGGTCGCCGCGGCGGTGCGGTCCCCGGGGGTCGAGCGGTGTCGGGTGGTCGTCAGCGGGCGAGTACGCCGAAGCCGAGGCCGGTGCCGACCTGCGGGTCGGCCGGTGGCTGTACGACGCGGGTGGGCGAGGTCCCGGCGACCTTGCCGCCCTTCGTGCCGACCGACCAGACCTGCGGCGCGCTCGCCCGGACCGGGATGGTGATCTCGGGCTGCTTGTCGTTGTTCAGGTCCGTGGTCTTGAGCTGCGTGGGGATGCGGTACGTACCGGCGGGACGGGGCAGGCCGGGCGCGTTGTAGGCGTAGAACGCGGCGCCGGTGCCGGTGACGCCCTTGGTCGAGCCCTTCAGCACGTACAGGCCGCCGCCGCTGATGTAGCAGTGCTCACAGGTGGGCTTGCGCTCGCCGGGGGCGCCGACGACCAGGTCGGCGTAGCCGTCCCGGTCGAGGTCGGCCGCGGCGACGGCAGCGCCGAAGCGGTCGCCCTGCTGCACGCCGCCCGGGACGCCGGGGGTGTCCTCGGTGAACATCCGCATGCTGCGGTTCTCGTCCACCCCGTTGGACGCCCCGTAGTTGACCCGGACCACGCCCGCGGAGCGTTCGGTGTCGAGCACGGACTCCGCGTCGCCCACCGCCACGTCGCCGTAGCCGTCCTTGTCGAAGTCCGCCACGGCGACGCTGTTGCCGCCGCGGATGGTGGCCGGGGTGAGACGCAGGCCGGAGGCCCCGCCGAGGAGCACCCGGCCCCGCATGCGCTTCTCGCCCAGGACGACAAGGTCGTCGGTGGCCCCCTTGTTGACGCGGCCCACGGCGATCCGGTCCTGCGCACCCTCGTCGTAGACGGGGTAGGCGCGGCCGGTGTCCACCTTCTTCGTCGAGACGGGCGAGCCGTCCGCCTTGAAGGGGCCCTTGAAGAGGTCCAGCCTGGTGCCGTAGCCGACGACCAGGTCGGTCTTCCCGTCGCCGGTGAAGTCACCGGCCTTCAGGACCGTGCCGAAGCCGGGCCAGTCCAAGGGGTCGGCCATCTGGGCGCCGCCCTTGAGGCCGGTGGGGCTGCCCCAGAGCAGGCTGACCTGGTCCCGGCCGCCCACGGCGAGGTCCGCGTACCCGTCGGCGTTGAAGTCGCCGCTGGTGAGGACCTGCCCGAACCGCCCGTTCCGGACCGCGTCGCCCGGCACTCCGGGGCTGTTCTGGGTGAGGGCCTTGAGGCCGGTCTTCTGGGCGCCGTGCTTGCCGCCGTACGAGACGGTGACGTAGCCGGCGTCCAGCAGCATCGTGGTGGCCCCGTCCGCTCCGGCGACCTGCACGCCGGCGTCCGGGGAGCCGATGGCCAGGTCGTGGTATCCGTCGCCGTTGAAGTCGTCGGAGTACCGGCTGGGCGCGGGAGCCGGGGTGGCGGCCTCGGCCGGGGTGGTGGAGGCCAGCAGGCCTCCGGAGAGTGTGGTGGCCGCCGCGGCGATCGCGATGGCGTGACGGATGTGACGTCGCACGTCCGTTCCCCCCTAGTAGGAAGTCGATCAGAGATACGCCTCCAAGACCCCCGACGTACTGGAACGGTTGTACGGATTCCCGCACCGCTTGGCACCTGGCACCTGCCCGGCTTCCAACATGGCGCGTTCATCGGCCGCGGTGCGGCCGGAGGTGCCCCTCCCCGGCCAGCCCCCACTGCCCCCGCTGCCCCCGCCGCTCCCTCACCCGCAGCCCGCGGCGGCGCTCTCCGCCGCCCGGAACCCCGCCTCGGTGGCGGCGAGAGCGGTCTCGATGTCGTCATGGGTCATCGCGGCGTTGACGTACCAGTGGTGGTTGGGGTGGAACAAGACTCCGCACCGCGTGGTCTCGGTGTAGAAGGCGTCCTGAATGCGTTGCCGCGTGTCGTCATCGGTGTGCCGAAAACGCATGAAGGGCATCTGCGGCACACCCAGTACCTGGGCGTCGAGCCCGGACCGGGCGATCTGCTCGGCCAGGCCGCGCTGCAAAGCGGCGCCCAGTTCCTCGATGTGCTTCAACGCGTCGGAATCACGGAGCCGGGTGATCGTCGCGACGGCACCGGCCATCTCCGCGCCGTTCACGTGGAAGGTCGACCCGATATGCACGTCACCGACGGCTCGCATGGCCTCCTCGCGACCCACCACCGCCGAAATGGGATATCCGTTAGCCATCGCTTTGCTGAAGGTCACGATGTCCGCCTGCACCTGGT
The DNA here is from genome assembly GCF_030010595.1 of Streptomyces sp. CC224B. Classification (NCBI taxonomy): domain Bacteria; kingdom Bacillati; phylum Actinomycetota; class Actinomycetes; order Kitasatosporales; family Streptomycetaceae; genus Streptomyces; species Streptomyces sp. CC224B. The sequence goes on from NZ_JASCXL010000029.1 coordinate 67,941, forward strand.
ACCGCTCCTGCGCCCCGCCCAGCGCGACCCGGAAACCGGAGCGCATCTCGTCGAGCACGAACAGGGCACCGTGCCGCCGGGCCAGCTCGGCGGCGGCGCTCAGAAAGCCGTCGGCCGGGGGCACTTCCTCGAACGGCATCATCAGCAGGCAGGCGACCTCGCCGGGGCGGCGGCGGAACTCCCGCTCCAGGCTCGCCAGGTCGTTGTACGTGAACGTACTGACGGCCTCTTGGGCGGACCGGGGCACCCCCGCCGGACGGGTGGCGCACCAGTCGTGCCAGCCGTTGTACCCCCAGCGGATCACGCGCTCGCGCCCGGTGTGCGCCCGGCTCAGCCGCACGGCCGCGCTCGTCGCGTCCGACCCGCTCTTGAGCAGGAAGACCCGTTCGGCGTGCGGGACCACCGAGACCAGCAGCTCGGCCAGTTCCACCTGGACTTCCTTGCGCAGCGTTATGGCGAACCCGTCGCGGATCTCCCGGATCACCGCCTCGGACACCACCGGATCGGCGTGACCGAGGATGATGGTGCCGTAGGCGAGGATGAAGTCCACGTATCGATTGCCGTCGACGTCCCACACGTACGCGCCGGAGGCTCGCTCTCCGTACAGCGGGTACGCGCCCTCCACCAGCCGGTCGCGGGCCAGCACATACCCGGAGTAGGCCTGGGTGGCGTCGACACGCGCCGCCCGTTGGAGCAGTCGTCGGGATGCACTCAGGTCCAGGGGCGGATTGCGCTTGACCATCCCGGCTCCTCCGGAGTAGTCGTTGCAGTCGTTCGGGGTGACCTCTCCTAGTCGCTCTCGTGGAGAGCTTGACGGGTCGTCGGCCGGCGCCGCACCGAAGAGACCCGAACCGGCCATCCGCTTGGCGTGAACGCGCCATCGCGGTCGGCGGGCGCTCCGGCGACCCTACGCTCGGCTCCATCGGCGTGATCCATTGATCCACTGGCCCACTGGCCCACTCACCCAGGTCCGCTGGTCCAGGGCCGCTGGTCCAGACCCACTGGTTCACGCAGACCTCCGCATACGCGCCACGGCGCCGGGCCGGTGGCGACTCGACCGGCCAGACCGGGACGGAGCTGACCATGACCGGTATCCGCCCGGACCGGGCCGGTGGCAGGGGCCCGGGGACCATCGCGGTGTTCGGCGCGTTCGTCCTCAACGGCGCGCTCCTCGGCTCGTGGGCCCCCCGGGTGCCCGCGCTGGCCGAGCGGACCGGCGCGGGCGAGGGGGCGCTGGGCCTGTCCCTGCTCGGTACCAGCGCGGGCATGATCACCGCCGCGCTCCTCGCCGGCCGGCTGTGCGCGGCGTTCGGCGCCCGCGTCGTGATGACGGTGTCCGGCGTCGCCGCGTCCGCGGTGCTCCCGGCGCTGGGCCTGGCGAGGTCGCCCGTGACGCTCGGCCTGCTGCTGCTCGTCCTCGGCTGCATGGTCGGCGCGATGGACGTGGCGATGAACGTGGCGGGTGTGACCGCGGTCCGGCGGACCGGCCGGGCGCTCATGCCGCTGTTCCACGCGGCCTTCAGTCTCGGCACGCTGGCCGGTTCGGTCGGCGCCGCGGTCGCGGCCGGGCAGGGGTTGCCGCCGAGCCGTCACTTCGCCCTCGTCGCGGTGTTCTGCGGCGGCGTCACCGTCGGTATCGCGCGCTGGATCCCCGTGGAGGAGCGGTTGAAGGTGCCCGCGGCGGGCGGGTGCGCCGGGCGGGCACCGTCCAGGCGTCCGGCGCTGTGGCTGCTCGGCGGTGTGGCGCTGTGCGCGTCGGTGGCCGAAGGAGCGACGGCGGACTGGTCGGCGCTGTTCGGCGTGCGGGAGCGCGGCCTCGGCGAGGCCACCGGCGCCCTGATCTACTCGTGCTTCTCCCTCACCATGGCGTGCACCCGCCTGTGCGGTGAGGCGGTCCAGCGGCGTTGGGGCGCGCCGCGGATGCTCGTCGGGGGTGCGGCGATCGGTGGGCTCGGCCTTGCCACCGCGGTCGTCGTACCGTCGCCTGCCTTCACCTTCGCCGGCTTCGCCGTGGCCGGGGCCGGTCTGGCGTACGCGTCCCCCGTCGTCATGGAGTTGAGCGGCGCGGCCGGGCGACGGGCCGACGGGGGCGGCGGGGAGCGTGAGGTCGCGTTCGCGACGACCATCGCCTACAGCGGGTTCCTGCTCGGCCCTCCGATGGTGGGCGGCATCGCCGAGCTGACCAGCCTGCCGCTCGCCCTCGGCGCCGTCGCGGCCCTCGTCCTACTGATCGCCCCCCTGACCCTGGCCGCGGGCACCTTCCGCCGCGGGGAGCCGCCCCCGGCGCACCCGGCGCACCCGGCCCCGGCCGAAGCGCCCCGGCACAGGCCGGGCTGAGCGCGCGGAGGGGGCCGGAGCGCGGGTGCTGTTCCACCACCCCTGGCACTGCTACCACCGAATCAAGGCGCGCCCAGGTAAGGCCCCCTCACAGATGACGCGGCGGACTGTTCCGGATCGCTGAGCGGCGGGCCCACAGGGCGCAGGCGAGCAGTACGAGGCCGCAGAAGCAGTACACCCAGGCGTGGGTGGCGCCCCGGGCCGCGCCGATTCCCCAGGCCAGCGACCAGAGGGCCAGCAGGACGCACAGGGCCGTCCAGGCCACCGTCCACATGCTGTCGCGAGCCGCGAGGCGATGCGGAGTCCCTCGTTCCATCTCTCCCATGCCGGGAGTACCACGGTGCTCGTCGTGAGTCGTCATACTCGGCCGGTTGCCCCGGACCCGGCAGGCGAATCACCCCTGGGGGCAGCCCTGGGACGGCAACGCCTCAAGGAGGCACCGCCGTTGGGCACGTGGGCACTCGTTCAGGTGCGCCAGCGGTGGCTGTACCCCTCCGTCAGCGGTCCGCCGAACAGGTCGAGTGCCCGCCGCACCGCGGTGGCGAGCGGCAGGGGGTCCGCCTGCTCGGCCACGGCCCGGTGGCCGTCCAGCAGGGCTTCGCCGAGCGCCGGGGCGGCGCTCAGCAGCCGGCGGGGAAGCCATTTGCCGATGCCCGTCCAGGCACCGTGGTGAGCGGTGACCAGATCCGCCGCCTTGCGCAGCACCTGGTCGGCGAGGGAGAGCTGTTCGTACCGGTCGTCGGGTGAGGTGTCGACCAGGTCGTCCAGGAAGCACGTGAGCACGTAACGGCCGTGCTCCCACTCGGCGGTGGTGAGCGCGGGAGGCCCGGCAGCGAGCAGGTCCCGGGCCAACGCGCGCGCTCGCGCCACATGCCCGTGCGGATCAGCCAGGGGCAGGCCTTGGCCGTAGACGAAGAGGACCGTTCCGCGACGCCGCGCTCGGTCCCACGCGAAGAACTCCGGGACGTCCGCGAGGGTGTTGAGGAACAACTCGACGACGCGGCCCTCGCGGCGGATCACTTCCCGTCGGCTGGTGTCCGAGTCGGGGAGGAGCACCGCCACGTCCAGATCACTGCTCGCGGTGGCCCGTCCGTGGGCCGCGGAACCTCCGAGCACGGCGCCCAGGGCCTGCGGGAAGAGGTCGGTGACCACACGGAGCGCCTGAGCCTCAACGGCTTTTCGATCATCCATGGGTGCTCATCGTGCCAGCCCCTAAAGGGCCCCGTCTTCAGCCCGAGAGTTGCGGGGCGCCGTCACGGACCGGTGTCGGTGTCAGCGGGGCGGGCAGGGCGGGGTCCCGGCGGCACCTTCGTCAGGTCGGGGTCGGAGCGGCGGTCAAGGCGGTGACGAGTTGGGCGAATTCGGTGCGCTGCCGGGGGGTCAGGGCGGCGTAGAGCGGTGCCTGCAGCTCGGTGGTGAGTCGCTCGGCGCGCTGCCATCGGGGGAGCAGGGTCGCGGCTGCGGGGTCGGGTTGTTCCCAGCCGTAGTGGGTCGCCTGCTCGACGCCGAGGTTGATGACCATGGCCGCCTGGGCGGTCAGCCCGCACAGGCGTACCGCGGCCAGGTGGCAGGCGCCGCGGTGCTCCCGTAGCGCGTGTACGCGCTGCATGGCCGCACCGACCGGGTCGTCGTCGGGGCAGGGCTGGGCACGCCAGCCGGCGAACAAGGGCAGTGCGTCCGCGTCGGCAGCGTCGATCAGTTGCCGCGCCAGCCGGTTGAAGTGCTCCACGTCGACATCGCCGGGGATATGTGTGCGCCCCCACTGCCGGATGGCCCGGGCGTAGCAAGCGGCGGCGTCTCCCGCCGACATCACGGCCCGTCCCGCCGACCAGCCCGCGGAGATCAGGCCGGGGCCGAGGAAACCCTGTACTGTCCTGGACCACGGGAACCGGCACCTCGCCGAGCACCCCGAACCGGCCACGGCAGTAGAAGCCGCGCCCCGGCGGGAAACCGGCGCGCAGGCCTGTCGCGCTGGTCGCCTCGTCGGACATGAACTCGTCACCGAAGTCATGGAGGGGCCGGGCCACCGCGTCGACGCATTCGAAGATCTCCATGCGCCCAAGGTCGCGCACCACTACCCGATAGGACAAGGGGGTGTTTTCTCCTGCGACCCTTTAGGTAATCTATCGATTCATGCTGGACATCCGCCGTCTGCACATGCTCAAGACCGTCGTCGCACGCGGCTCCATCGCCGCGGCCGCACAGTCACTGGCCCTGTCCCCCGGGGCCGTGTCCCAGCAGCTGGCCGCGCTGCGGCGTGAGGTAGGTGTCGATCTGCTGCGCCCCGACGGACGCACCGTTGCGTTGACCGAGGTGGGACGGGTGCTCGTCGAACACGCCGACCGGATCTTCGCCGCGGTGCGGGAGGCCGAGAACGCCGTAGCGGCGGTCAAGGGCACGGTCGGCGCCGCCCTCACCCTCGCCGCGCTGCCGTCGACCGTCGCCCGCATCGTGGCCCCAGCGTTGACCGCACTGGCCTCGCAGCACCCGCAGCTCACCGTCACCTGCCTCGCCACCGACCAGGCGCAGCTGCGGGAACTGTCACTCGGCACCGTCGACGTGGTGCTCGGGCAGCGGTATCACCACCTGCCCGATGCCACCCCCCGGGGCATCGACGCCTACCGGCTGCTCGACGATCCACTGCTGGTCGTGACCGCGACGGACCGGCCCGGCGAGCGACCCGTCCCCCTGCGGGAACTGGCCACCCACAGCCTCGCCGTGCCGCCGCCGGCCACGGACTGCGGACAAGCCATCCTGCACGCGTGCCGCCAAGCCGGTTTCACACCGTCGACGCCCTACGTCACCACCGACATCGCGGCCCAGCTCACCCTCGCCCGGGCCGGCCTCGCCACCGCGCTCATCCCCCGGACGGCCATCGACCCGGCAACCCCCGGAATCCACACCTCACCCATCGAGGAGCACCCGATCCACCGGGAGCTGTTCGCCGCGACGCGTCACACCGACACCGCCGACCCCACGACCACCGCTGTCATCGCCGCGCTGCGCACAGCCGCTCATCACGGTCGTACCCCGCTCGACCCCCCGGCCTAGGACACGCCTTCCAGCGGCCGGAGGAAGCGGCGTTCATACCGCTTGATGCAGCGCGTGCGACGAGCCAGTTCGAACGCGTCCTGGCACTCCGGATCAGAGGCGCTGTCCGTGCGGTACTGCTCGTACGCGGCGAGGCTGGGAAACGAGAAAAGGGCGTAGGCGATGTCGCTGTCGCCCTCACTCGGCAGGAAGTAGCCGTGGTGCGTCCCGCCGAAACGGTTGACGAGCCCGACCCAGCGGCGACCGTACTCCTCGAAGTCCTCCAGCTTGTCGGCGTCGATCTCGTACGTCAGATGCACAGTGATCATGCCACCATGATGCAGCGAGACGGCTCGGGCTCGAAGGCGGCCCGTGTGTCGCCGGCCCGCCAGCACAGCCCCCGCCGCCTGGAGGCGGCCACCGCCCGCGGTGAGCCCGGCGCGGACGCTCCGGCGCGGACGACGCACTAGGCCGTGGGCGCCGCCGCCTCCAGGTCGGCCACGCTGCCCGACATCACCGTCGGGACGTGCTGCGTCAGGTGCTCCAACGGCCAGTCCCACCACGCCACTTCGAGGAGCCGGGCGATGTCCTCGTCGCTGTGGCGGCGGCGCAGGAGGCGGGCCGGGTTGCCGCCGACGATGCCGTAGTCGGGGACGTCGTCGACCACCACGGAGCCCGAGGCGACGACGGCGCCGTGACCGATGCGGACGCCCGGCATCACCAGGGTTTGGTAGCCGAGCCACACGTCGTGGCCCACCACGGTGTCCCCGCGCCCCGGCAGGCCGGTGATGAGGTCGAAGTGGTCGGACCAGGAGCCGCCCATGATGGGGAAGGGGAACGTGGAGGGCCCGTCCATGCGGTGGTTGGCGCCGTTCATGAGGAACCGGACGCCCTCACCCAGGGCGCAGAACTTCCCGATGACGAGCTTCTCGGGCCCGTAGTGGTAGAGCACGTTGCGGGTCTCGAACGCCGTGGGGTCGTCGGGGTCGTCGTAGTACGAGAACTCCCCCACCTCGATCAGCGGCGAGGTGATCAGCGGCTTGAGGAGCACCACACGGGACTGGCCGGGCATGGGGTGCAGGACCGTCGGGTCGGCGGGGACGAGGGGCATGGGCGGCACCTTTCGGCTACGGGCTACGAGCTTACGGTTGCGGGCTGGGGGGTAGGGGCTGCGGACTGCGGCACGGGGCCGGTTCGGTCGTGGAGCGATTCGATCATGCTGGTCGCCGGGGTGGAACCGACACCGAATTTCACCGCCCTCGCACCCGTCGGCCCGACCGTGCGCCCCTCCACCGGCCCCTCCCCGCCCCGGAGGACCGCCCGCCTCTCCCCGGAAAGTCGCCCGCCCCGCCCGGGAAAACAGCGCGGGCGCCCCCCACCCCCGAGGGGTGGCGGACGCCCGGGCGCCGTACGCCGTGTCGTGGCTGCGGCAGGTCAGCGGACCGTCACCGTGAAGGCGGGCGACAGCGTGGCACCGCTCTTCATGCGCAGCTCGTTCTTGCCCTTGAGGCCGAGCTTGACGCGCAGGCTGTACGCGCCGGACTTGTTGACGGTGGTGGACGCGGGCAGCGTCTTCCACGTGCCGCGCTGCTTCTGCTGGAGGCCGACCTTGGTGCCCGCCTTGATGCCGGTGGCCTTGCCGCTGACGCGCAGCTCCTGCCAGGCCTTCACGGAGGTGGCCGAGGGCTTGGCGGTGAGCGCGGCCTTCACCGGGGCGGTGGGGCTGTTCTTCTGGGTGCCGAGGCTCTTGCCGGTCCTGACGTCCCAGATGGCGTACGGCGTGCCGCCGCCCTGCGTCTTGCTGTACAGGCGCTTGCCGTCGGCGCTCAGGTGCAGGTAGATGCCGTCGTCGACGGTCTGGCCGGGCTTGAGGGCCTTGCCGTCGTAGTACGGCTTGCCGTCCTTGACGGTGATGGTGACACCGGCGCCGATGTCGATCTTCACGGGCTTGGCGGCGACGGTCCGCACCACCGCGGGCCGCTCCGCGGCGGGCGTGCTCGCCAGCGCGGCCGCGGCCGGGGCCAGGAGGGCCGTACCGGCGAGGACCGAGACGGTGGCGGTACGCAGGGTGCTGCGACGGTGGGTGGTGGTCATGGCGTGGTTCCCCTTCACGGTGGTGGATCGGTGCGCGCGGCACGGCCCCGCGGATCGGGCCGCGGCGCACCGGGCACTGCCCTGTTCGCCCTCGCCGTCCGCGCTGTCCGCGCTGTCCGGCGAGTACGCAATCAACCTAGTTCACCCGTCATTACGGCTATCCGAAGATCATGTAACGGTGCCCCATAGATCACCGCACGGCCTGCCATCGAGGCGGCGGGGGCCCGGCCGCGGCACCGTCCTCAGCCGTCCAGCCGTACGCCCTGTCATCCCGGCGAGCCGATGCCGCCCGCCCCGCAAAGCCGATGTCGCCCGGCCGGCCGCCCTGTTATGGTCACACCTCGCAGGGGATACATCGTACCGATATATTCCCATCCGATGTATGAGCTGCCCGGTCGGTCCGGGTGGAGCGGCACGGATCCGATACGACGAGCTCTGGAGGCTTCCATGGCGTTGACCGCGTACACCGAGGAATGGGTGGCGGCCCGGGCACGGGACGGTTACGAGCGCGGGCGGGCGTCCTTCGCCGTGCGCCCCGAACGCTCCGCCCTGCTGGTCGTCGACATGCAGGAGGAGTTCGTCGAACCCGGGTTCAGCCCGCACTGGGTGCCCGCCGCCACCCGCATGGCGCCCCGGCTGCGCGGCCTGGTGGAGCACTGCAGGACGGTGGACGTCCCGGTCGTCTGGACCGTCTTCGACGACACCCACCTCGGCCTCGACCGCCCGCACGCGCTGCGGTACCTGCCGCACGGCGCGGACGGGTGGCGCCGCCCCGGCCCGGCGCGGATCTGGGCCGGGATGGGGCCGCGCGAGGACGAGGTCCTGATCCGCAAGCCGTCGTACGGAGCGTTCTACGACACCCCGCTGGACACCGTCCTGCGCAACCTCGGCCGGGACACGGTCATCGTCACGGGGACGCTCACCAACTACTGCTGCGGCACGACCGCGCGGCAGGCGTACGAGCGCGGGTACCGCGTCGTGTTCGGCGCGGACACGACGGCCACCGACGACGAGGCGCGCCAGGAGCCGGAACTGGCCGTGCTGCGCAAGGGGTTCGCGCTCGTGCTCACGGCGGAGGAGATCACCGCGCGGCTGTCCGCGGCGGACGACCGACAGTCCCGGGCGGACGCCTGACGGGCCGCGGCGCACGCCTGATGGTCCCCGGTGCACGCCTGAGGGCCCGCGGCGCGCGCCTGACACACCGCGGACGGCTGCCGCCCCGCCGTCGCGACCGCAATACCGCGGCAACACCGCCGCAGCGTTCGCCGTCTAGCGTCGCCTGACGTGAGGACGCGGACACGGAACACCCCGGCCCCGCCGCCCGGTCCCGGCGCGGGTGGCCTGGAAGGCCCGGACACGGGCGGCCTGCAAAAGGGCCTCGAACGGCGGCACATGAACCTGATCGCGCTGGGCGGGGTGATCGGGGCGGGGCTCTTCGTCGGCAGCGGTGTCGTGGTGCGGCAGACCGGGCCCGCGGCCGTCCTCGCCTTCCTGGGCGCCGGGGTGCTCACGGTGCTCATCATGCGGATGCTCGCCGAGATGACGGTGGCGCGGCCCGCGCTCGGCTCGTTCTACGCCCATGTGCGCGAGACGCTCGGCGCCCGGGCCGGGTTCGCCGTCGGGTGGCTCTACTGGTACTTCTTCGTGATCGTGGTCGCCGTGGAGGCGGTGGCCGGTGGGCGCATCGTCCGGCTGTGGCTGCCCGGAGCGCCGCTGTGGGCGGTCAGCCTCGTACTGATGGCGCTGCTCACGGCGACGAACATGGTCTCCGCGCGGTCCTTCGGCGAGTTCGAGTACTGGTTCTCGTCGGTGAAGGTGCTGGCCATCGTCGTGTTCCTGTTCCTGGGCGCGCTGTACGTGCTCGGCCTGTGGCCCGACGCCACCGGTGGCTTCGACCACCTCACCGCGCACGGCGGGTTCGCGCCCGAGGGCGTGGGCGCGGTGCTCGCCGCCGTGGTGCCGTGCGTGGGCTTCTTCACCGGCGCCGAGATCGTGACCATCGCGGCGGCGGAGTCCACCGAGCCGGAGCGGGCCGTCGCGGCGGCGATCCGGTCGATCGTGCTGCGCGTCGTCGCCTTCTACGTCCTGTCCATCCTGCTGGTCGTCACCGTGGTCCCCTGGACCGACGACGCCGTCGAGGTCAGCCCGTACGCGGCGGTCCTGGAGCGGTTCGGGGTGCCCGCGGCGGCGACCGTCATGAACGCCGTCGTACTCGTGGCGGTCCTGTCCTGCCTCAACTCGGCGCTCTACACCTCGTCGCGGATGCTCTTCGCGCTCACCCGCGGCGGCGACGCGCCGCGCGGCTTCACCCGGCTCGGCCGCGGTGGCGTGCCGCGCCGGGCCATCCTCGCGGGCACCTCCGTCGGCTACGCGTCGGTCGTCGCCGCGTGGATCTCGCCCGACGTCGTCTTCCAGTTCCTCATCGACTCCTACGGCGCCGTCGCGCTCTTCGTCTACCTCGCGATCGCCCTGGCGCACCTGCGGATGCGGCGCGCCCTCGAACGCGAGGCCCCCGAGCGGCTCACGCTGCGCATGTGGGGCTTCCCGTGGCTCAGCCGCCTCACCGTCGCCGCCATGACGGCCGTGATCGGCGCGATGGCGTTCCTGCCGGACAGCCGCGCCCAGTTCTGGCTGAGCCTGCTGACGGTGGCGGTGGTGCTCGGAGCGTACGAGGTCAGGCGGCGACGGACCGGCTGACCGGCCGTCCGGGTCGCAGGACTTCCGGCTGACCTGGACCCGCCTGCCCTGGCCTGACCTGGGGAGACGGGACCGCTCGCCCCGGTCCGGCGGCGGCCCGTCCACCGGGCTCCCGCAGCGCCGCCGCCGTTCGGCACCGTTTGACACCCGTAAACATGGGATGTTCCCATGTCTGCCTCGTCCCCCGTCGCCCAGGCAGAGAGGGCACCCCGCCGATGCCGCTGCGCAGCCCCGCACGGACCAACCTCGTCGACCTCGTCATCGCGCAGATGGAGAGCCTCATCGCCGACGGCGAGTGGCCGGTCGGCACGAAGATCCCGGCCGAGCCGCAGCTCGTGGAGCAGCTCTCCGTCGGGCGCAACACCGTGCGGGAGGCCGTCCGCGCCCTGGTGCACACCGGGATGCTGGAGCCGCGCCAGGGCGACGGCACCTATGTGCGCGCGAGCAGCGACTTCGGCGCGGCCGTGCAGCGCCGCGTGCGCAAGGCCGGTGTCCTGGAGGCGTACGAGGTGCGCGCGTCCCTGGAGCGGGACGCCGCGCGGTACGCGGCCGAGCGGCGCACGCCGGAGGACCTCGACGCGCTGCGGTCGGCGCTGGCCGAGCGCGGCCGGGCCTGGGAGGCCGGCGAGATCGAGGCGTTCATCGACGCGGACCTGGCCTTCCACCGCGCGGTGGCGGCCGCCGCCCACAACGACGTCCTCGCCGACCTGTACGGCCACCTCAGCGACGCGACGCGCTCGACCCTGCAGTCCGTGGTCGGCGCCCCGGTCCCCGACTCCGTACGGCACCAGATCGGCGCGCACCAGGCGATCCTCGACGCCATCGAGGCGCGCGACCCCGCCGCCGCCGAGGCCGCCGTGCTCGCGCACCTCGCCGAGGGCATGGCGGCGCTGCGCGCCCAGCCGCCGCACGACGACGACGCCGGGCCCACCGGCTGAACACCGGCCCACGGCCGCCACCGCACCACCGCACCACCCCACCCCCCCCTCAGGAGACACGTCATGCGCAGGCAAGCGCCCGCCCCCACGGCCACCGTGGCGCGGGACGACGACGCCACGGCACTCGCCCGCCCCCAGCGGCGGCCACCCGGGGTGACCGGCCGCCGCGCGTTCCACCTCGGCCTCGGCGTCGTCCTGCTCGCCCTGAACCTGCGCCCCGCGCTCGTCGCCGTGTCCCCGCTTGCGGACACCATCCGCGACGACAGCGGCATGTCGGCGGCGGCCACCAGCCTCCTGACGGCGCTGCCCCTGCTCTGCTTCGGGCTGCTCGCGCCGGTCGCGCCGCGCCTCGGCCGCCGCTTCGGCACGGAGCGGTCGCTGCTCGGCACCATGGCCCTGATCTGCGCGGGCACGGCCCTGCGGACGCTGGACTCGGTGGTGGCGCTGTTCGCGGGGACGGTCGTCATCGGCGCGGGCATCGCCGTCGCCAACGTGCTGCTGCCCGGGCTCATCAAGCGGGACTTCCCCGCCCGCGCGGGCCTGATGACGGGCCTGTACTCGATGTCGCTGTTCGGCGGCGCCGCGCTCGCGGCGGGCGTCACCCTGCCGGTGCGGGACGCCACGGGCATGGACTGGCGTACGACCCTGGCCTGTTGGGGGGTGCTCGCGCTGCTTGCCCTCGTGGTGTGGCTGCCGCGGGCGCGCTCGTACACCCGGGTCGGCGCGGCGGCGGCCCGGCAGGCGGCCCACCCGGTGCGCGGCCTGTGGCGCTCCCCGCTGGCCTGGCAGGTCACCGCGTACATGGGGCTCCAGTCGCTGAACTACTACGCCGCCGCGGCCTGGCTGCCGACGCTGCTGCAGGACTCCGGGATGGGCGCGGGCGACGCCGGGTGGATGCTGTCGTTCTCCTCGCTGCTCGGCATCGCGGGCTCCTTCCTGGCTCCGGTGGCCGTCGGCGGACGGCTCGGCTCCGGTGCCCTCGCGACCCTGGGCGCGGTGCTGTGCGCGGTCGCGTACGGCGGTCTGCTCGCCGCGCCGGCCGGCGGCGCCTACGTGTGGATGAGCCTGCTCGGCCTCGGCCAGGGGGCGGCGATCAGCCTCGCGCTGCTGTTCATCGTGGAGCGGGCGCCGGACGCCCGGCACGTCGCGCAACTGTCCAGCATGGCGCAGTGCTTCGGCTACGTCCTCGCCGCCACCGGGCCCGCCGTCCTGGGCGCCGTCCACGACGCCTCGCACGACTGGACCGTCCCGGTGGTCGTGCTCCTCGTCCTCCTGGTCCCGCAGGTCGCCGTGGGCCTCGGCGCGGCCCGCGACCGGCACGTACGCGGCACTGCGGAGGCACCGGCGGCCTGACCCGCCCCCAGACGCACACGGACCCCGCCGCCGCTCGCGCGGAGGCGGGGCCCGGCCTCTGCCGACAGGCCTCGCGGGTGCTCAGCGCACGGTCAGCTCCGCGATGCCGGGCCGCTCCTTCGCCCGGGGCTCGCCCCGTACTGTCACCCGGACGAAGCGCGCGAGGCGGGGGCGGTCCTTCCCGTCCACGGCGTGCCAGCGGCGGCCGTCGAGGGAGACCGCGACGGCGTACGACACCGGCTCGGTGCCGGTCCACGTCGGGGTGACGCCGCGGACCCGGACGGGCTCGCCGAGGTCCGCGGTCAGGGTGCCGGTCGCCGCGTCCGGGACCCAGGCCGTGGCAGGGCTGCCGTCGACCGCGGCGCCCGCGTACATCCCCGGCTCCTCGGAGGAGGCCTCGGCCGGGACGCAGCGCGCCTTGTTGTCGGTGGGCGCGAGGTCGGGACGGCGGGTCTTCAGGACCGCGGGCGCGCCCTCGCTGACGACCGATTCCCCCTGCGGCGTGTCGAGGGTCATGGGCTCTCCGTGCGTGAGCCGCACCGTCGTCCGGTGGGCGCCGAGCTCGATGTCGTACGTACGGCCCTGCCACTTCAGGCCGCGCAGGGTGACGCCCCCGGCGAGCTGCGGCGGCAGCATCGGGTCGAGGCGCAGCGCGCCCTCGCGCGGGCGCATGCCGGTCAGGCCGTGCGTGAAGGTCTGCAGGAAGCCGCCCTTGCCGGTGAGGAAGTCGTGCGCGGGCGAGCCGGACAGCGGGTCCTCGGCCCCGGCCTTGTCGCCGCGGGCCTCGGAGAACTGCGCGAAGGGGCCCCGGACGAACGGCCTGATGGAGCGCTCCAGGTACGTGTACGCGGAGCAGCCCGGCTCGCCGATCCCGGCGGCGTCGATGGCGTGCACCGAGTCCGTCATGGCCGGGCCGTCGGGGTCGGTGCGCCGCGCGTAGTAGTCGAGCGTGGCCGCCGCGGCGCCCTTCGGCATCGGCCACTCCAGCGGGTACATGAGCAGCACCGTGTCGGCCTGCTTGATCATGCCGCCGTCGTAGCCGTCGTACTGCTCGAAGACCTTGCGGCGAGCGTCGTACGGGATGCGGATCCGGTCGGCGATCCGCGACCACGCGGCGGGGGGCCGCTCGCCGAGCAGTCGCGCGGCGTGGGTCGCGTTGCGCAGGGCGGTGACGGCGCCCGCGTTGGTGAACACCGCGTCGTCGACGCCGTTGCTGTACTCGTCGGGGCCCGCGGTGTCCTTGATGGAGTAGCTGCCGTCGGCGTTGCGGCTGACGCGGCCGGCCCAGAACTCGGCGATGCCCTTCAGGACGGGCCAGCCGCGCTTGCGCAGCCACGTCGTGTCCTTGGTGGCCAGGTAGTACTGCCAGGTGGCCAGGGAGATGTCGGCCTGGAGGTGGATCTGCGTGCGGCAGTGCGGCGGGTCGACGCTGTGGCACTCCTTGGCGAGGTCGCCCGAACTGCCGCTGTTCCAGGGGTAGAAGAGGCCCTTGTAGCCGAACGCGCGGGCGTTGGCGCGGGCGGCCGTGCGGGTGCGGTAGCGGTAGTCGACGACGGATTTGGCGAGTGCCGGGTCGGTGGCGAGCAGCCCCGGATACATCCACGTCTCGGCGTCCCAGAAGACGAGGCCCGCGTAGTTGTCGCTGGTCAGGCCCGCCGGGGCGATGCTGTTGGCGGCGCCTTCGCGGGTGCTGGAGAGCAGCCCGTACCGTGCGGAGCGCACCCAGGTCTGCAGGTCGCGCCGCCCCGGCACCTCGATGTCGCTGCGCCACAGCCGGGCCCACGCGGCGGTGTGGGCGCGCAGCAGGGCGTCCCAGCCCCGGTGGGCGGCGCGCCGGGCTGCCGCCCCGGCCGCCGCGCGCGGGTCGCGGGCGGTGAGGGCCGTGTCGACGCCCACGTACTTGGTGAGTTCGTACGTCTGCCCGCGGCGGACGGGCAGGGTGAGGCTCTGGCGGGTGCTCAGCTTGCGGGCGGCCGCGGCGCGTTGGGCGCGGGCGTGGTGCACGCCGTGTCCGCCGCGCAGGGTGGAGGCGACGGCGCCCGCGACCTCGGTGCCGTCCGTGCGGAAGGTGACGTCCATGGCGGGGGCGGGGTGGTCGTGCCGCCGGGTGCCGCGGGACCGGTGGCCGTCGGCGCGCTCGGCGCCCGGGTGGTCGGCGTCCGCTCGGCCGGCTGCGGTGCGGTCGCCGCCGCCGGTCTGCTGGATCCGCCGGGCGCCGCGGCCGTCGAGGACGTCGGTGACGGTCGCCTCGCCGCTCCAGTGCGGCCGCATCCGCAGCCGCACGGCGCCCACGTGCGGGTTGACGCGGTCGGCCACCACCTCGTAGACGAGGTCGGTCCTCCGTCCGTCGGCCGCGGTCCAGGTGAGCGAGGTGCGGACGACTCCGCAGTGCAGCAGCAGGCTCTGGCGGTAGGCGGAGATGCGGCCCGGCCGCGTCGAAGAGTTGAAGGTGTCGGTGCCCGCGCCGCCGGTGGTGACGGTGAGCGGCGTCCAGGTGGGCAGCGCGGCGACGGCCTGCCGGTTCCCGGCGGTGCGCGGGTTGTGCGCGTACAGGCCGGAGACGAAGGAGCCGTCGTAGCGCGGCGTGAACAGCGGCCAGCCGGTCTTGGCGTCGCCGGCGGTGTATCCGGAGCCGTTGGGCGCCACGCGCTGCCCGAGGTAGCCGTTGCCGACGAAGGCGTGGTGGGTGTCCTCGGGGTCGATACGGGTGCTGTCGAGGGTCCAGCCCGCGCCGTCGCGGCAGGTGGGGTGGGGGGTGGAGTGCGGGGTGGCGGAGGCGGCGCCCCGCTGCGGCTGGGAGCCGGCGGTGGGCGGCACGGCGGCGAGGAGCACTCCGGCGAGCGCCGCCGCGGACAGCCGGGCGGCACGCGGCCGCGAAACCAGGGAGTACGTCATTGTTCTCCGTCAGGTGGTCCGTGAGGGTCCACGGACCATAAATTTTGTGAACGAGTCACGTCAATGACCGGGCAGGACGGATCAAGTTTCTAACGCAGGCCGATCGGAACGCGTCAGCAGCGCGGGGCAAGGCCCGGGCGGCACAGGGGCGATGCCCGAATGGCGCGCGGTCGCCACGGGGCTCCACCAGCCGGGGAGGCGGGAGCGGGAGGGGGCGGTCACGGGAGCGCGGGGGCGGTAACGGGGGCGCGAGGGCGGTAACGGGGGGGCGCGGGGGCGGTAGCGGGGGGCGCGGGGGCGCTCACTGCTGCCGAAGCGCTCGGAGCATCCGGTCCAGCGCGGCCCGGGTGTGGGCCAGGTCCTCGGGGTCCGTCGACGAGGCGAGCCACAGGGCGGCCTCGTTCATCGCCCCGGACAGCAACCGGGCAAGGGGGGCGACGGGCTGCGCCGGGATGGCCTCCCCCTCGACGAGCACGGCCAGGGCCTCGGTGAGGTGCCGGGCCGACGCGGCCTCGTCCATGGCCCGCCAGTCGCTCCAGCCCAGGACGGCGGGGCCGTCGATCAGCATGATCCGCTGGAGGTCCGGTTCCGTGGTCGCGGTGAGGAACGCCTGGCACCCCGCGGCCAACTGCTCCCAGGGGTCGCCGTGTTGCTCGGCCGCCGCGGCGACGCGCTCGCCGACCTCCCGCTGCACCTCCTCCAGGACGGCACGGAAGAGCTCCGCCTTCCCGGCGAAGTGGTGGTACAGCGCCCCCTTGGTGACCTCGGCGGACTCGACGATCTCCGCCAGGCCCACGGCCGCGTAGCCGCGCGCGGCGAAGAGCCGCCGGCTCTCCGCCAGGAGCCGCGCACGGGTCTGCTCCCGCTGCCGCGCACGGACACCGGGGCGCCCCGCCGCTCGGCCATGCCGCTCCTGCTGCTCCCCATACTCCCGCCGCTCGGCCATGGTGCCGACCCTCCGCCTCATTGACATACCACTGGTATGCGAATACGTTCACTCGCGCACCGATTCGCGTACCGATGGTATGTGAACGCGCGTGCGGCAGCGACGCCCACCGTAGGCGTACCGCCGATGCGAGCCCCGCCGACGCATGACGAACCTGGGCCAGGAGGCACCTGATGCGACTGACCGGCTTCTACCCCGTGATAGCCACCGCGCGGCTGCGCGAGTCCCACGCCTTCTACACCCGGCTCCTGGACTTCGAGACGACCTTCACGTCCGACTGGTACGTGAGCCTGAGGCGGCCGGGCGACTCCCCCTACGAACTGGCCCTGCTCGACCACACCCACCCGACCCTGCCCGAGGGTCACCGCGAGCCGGTGCGGGGGCTGCTGCTCAACTTCGAGGTGGAGGACGTCGACGCGGAGTGGGACCGCCTCGTCGTCCACGCGGGCCTGCACCCGGAACTCCCGCTGCGCAGCGAGGACTTCGGCCAGCGCCACTTCATCGTGTCCGACCCGAACGGCGTCCTCATCGACATCATCACGCCCATCGCACCGACGGCTGAGTACGCCGGAGGGTACGTCGAGGTGGATGGCTGAGGGGTTGGTGAGGAGCTGCCGCTCGGGAGGCCCCGGCCCAGGCGGACGTCAGCCCGGTACCGGGACGCGAGTGAGCCCCTGCGGGCAGCGACGGCGGAACTTGTGCGCGCGAGCGTCTGCCGAACTCGGAGCACGCGCCTCTGCTGAACACGGAGCATGCGCGTCTGGTGAACTCGGAGCATGACGACCCTGCCGCGGCGTGCCCTCCGCGCCCTCGACCGGTTCAACACCGCCCATCCGTGGGACCATAACGCCCACTACCACCGCTGGATCATGCGGCAGCTCCCCCGGCACATCGGCCGCGCTCTCGACGTCGGCTGCGGCAGCGGCGACTTGGCGCGGCTCCTCGCCACCCGGGCCG
Organism: Streptomyces sp. CC224B; assembly: GCF_030010595.1. Lineage (NCBI taxonomy): Bacteria > Bacillati > Actinomycetota > Actinomycetes > Kitasatosporales > Streptomycetaceae > Streptomyces > Streptomyces sp. CC224B. The sequence continues at coordinate 85,188 of NZ_JASCXL010000029.1, forward strand.
ACTCCGTGACCGGCGTGGACGCCGACCCGGACATGGTCGTACGCGCCCGGGAGCGGACCCGCCCCGGCGCCCCGGTGACCTTCGTCGCCGCCGACGCGCTCACCGGGTTGCCGCCGGGACCGTACGACGTCATCACCTGCGTGGCCACCCTGCACCACCTACCGTTCGCCGACGCGCTGACCCGATTCCGACGCCACCTCGCGCCGGGCGGCACCCTCGTCGTGGTCGGCCTCTCCCGCCCGCAGACCCTCGCCGATCACGTGCTCGGCGCGGTCGCGGTCCCGGCGAACGCCGCCATGGGCTGGTTCAGGAACGGCGGACGCCCGGCGCCCCGGCCGGCCTCGATGACGGCCGCGACCCGGCCGGCGACCATGGGATCCCGCGAGGTCGCCGACGAGGCCCGCCGCGTCCTGCCCGGCGCACGGATGCGACGCCGGTTGTTCTGGCGCTACACGCTGGTCTTCCGCAGGGATGCCGTGTGAGCCGCGCTTACGCAAGGCTTCTCCCGCGCCCGTGCACATCGCGTGCACATGACGAAGACTGCGACAGCACTCAGCCGCCTCGGCTCGACCCTCTGCGCTCGGTCCGAGGCACCAGAGCGGCCGTCGGAAGGCCCCCCCGGGGTGCCGGCATGCCATACAGCTCCTCGAACGAAGCCGGAGCGTTTCCCCAGTCCACCTCCCACACCCACCTCGCACACCAGGTAGCCGTAGGTGTCCAGTGTCTGCGACAGGCGCGCATGCCTTATGCGCGCCTGCACCTTGCGCGGCTCGACACCCGAAGCGATGAGCACCGCGTCAACGACATGCCGCAGGTCTCGGAACGTGGCATCGTCCGGCACCGCGACACCATTCACCTGAGCCCTTCTTCTCGCTGCGGCGAACGCGGGACTCACCGAATCCTGTTGGACAGGCTTGCCGAGCCTGTTGACAGTGACTAACTCGCCGTACTTCTCGGAGCAAGGAGAGACCCTCCTCCCCTGGCCCCAAACCACAGCGGCCGACTTCGGCGACCGCCAGTGCGTGATGCGCTCCCGTACTTCTCCCGAGGAACGAATCCACAGAGATCACAGACCTGCTGGCAGCCGTTTTCAACGGCACCGCCTGCCCTCTCTGTCGCTGTTCCTCCACCGCTTGCTTACCAGGGACAGCCTCCATGTCCGAGCGACGAACGCCGACGGCCTCCATGGAACGCAATGGAGTCCCGGTACTCCCCGCGCTTCCCATCCCCTACCGACCGCTTGCCGAATACAGGACCGTTGCCGGCTATCCCTGTCCCGCCAACGCGCCTGCCACCGCATTTCCATGCCGTAGATCGCGGTGGGCACGAGTCCTGGGTGCCCGGGGCATTCCGGTTCGCCCGGCTCCGTCCGGGCCTTGTGCCAGCGGTCGTACGGCTCTTCCGTGGTCATGGATGTGCCTCCGTTCGATGATCTTGGAAGTCAGCTAGCGCGCTCCCGGGCTTCGAGGCAGCGATCGACGTCCGACTGCGTAGCGCAGAGCGCGGTTGCCTAGACGGAGAGGTTCTGGACCGCGTCGCTGCACCTCCCACGTGGAGGCCCAGTTGTAGAGCGTCTTGCGCGCGATACGGAGACAGTCGGCTGCTTCTTGAGCCGTCAGCCAGCGCTCGGCTGCGGAAGGCTTTTTCGGCATCAGCACGGCTCCTGCTCCGTGACGCTCACGGCGGGGAGCGGGCGGATGAACAACGACACGACGGCGTGCTTCTGCGCCGGCGCCTGGGGCAAGGCGAGCTCTTCGACCGGAAGCAGGCCCGTACGGCGAGCGGCTGCGGCCGGACGGCACCGTAGCGTCGCCGAGCAGCCGTCCAGGGCATCACTGCGAGTAATGAAAGCGAGCAGCCCGGAGGGGCCTAGGGCCTGTCTGGCAAAGGATCTTGGGTGGGTTCTCTGAGCCAGAGGATGAGTGAGGCGAGGTGGACGCCGGCCT
>NZ_JASCXL010000030.1:0-85994 GCF_030010595.1 Streptomyces sp. CC224B
CCCCCCGCCCCCCCCCCCCCCCCCCCCCCCCCCCCCCCCCCCCCCCCCCCCGCCCCCCCCCGCGGGGGGCCCCCCCCCCCCCCCCCCCCCCCCCCCCCCCCCCGCCCCCCACGTTTCTGCTGAGAGCCTCCGAACGGGCTCAGACTTCTTCGTGGGCCACGGCCCGGCGCGCGTCCGCGTCCAGGACGCCCCAGCTGATGAGCTGCTCGGTGAGCACCGAGGGCGACTGGTCGTAGATCACGGCAAGGGTGCGCAGGTCGTCCTGGCGGATGGAGAGCACCTTGCCGTTGTAGTCGCCGCGCTGCGACTGGATCGTGGCGGCGTACCGCTGCAAGGGGCCCGCCTTCTCGGCCGGGACGTGGGCCAGGCGCTCCAGGTCGAGGACCAGCTTGGGCGGCGGCTCGGCGGCGCCGCCGGGCGGGGTGCCCGGAAGCAGTTCCTGCACGGGAACGCCGTAGAAGTCCGCCAGCTCGGCAAGGCGCTGCACGGTCACGGCGCGGTCGCCACGCTCGTACGACCCCACCACGACCGCCTTCCAGCGCCCCTGGGACTTCTCCTCCACGCCGTGGAGGGAAAGGCCCTGCTGGGTACGGATGGCGCGGAGCTTGGCCCCGAGCTGTTTGGCGTATTCGCTGGACATATAGCTCCCCGGACGCTGTGACAACGTGCGGCTCCGCCGCGCGGCTTGGTGACTCACTGTGAGGTTACGCAGCGTTACTTGGCTGCGTCAAGCCGAATGGGTCCGAGGGCCTCTTCCGGGGGGAGGTGACGGCCCGCGTTGCCGATGCTGGTACCGTGAAAGACGCTGTGGCGCCAGTCGGCGCACCTCAGCGGACATTCGACGTCCTTTAAAGTCCGTCCCGTGAGGCGGAGAAGGAGGTCCGTTTTCATGGACACGCATGCCTCCGGTGTGCCGCGGCCCGTTCTCGAAGGCCCGGACATCGCACGGGTGTTGACCCGTATCGCCCACGAAATCGTGGAGCGCGCCAAGGGCGCCGACGACGTCGTGCTGCTCGGCATTCCGACCCGCGGCGTCTTCCTCGGCCGCCGGCTCGCCGCCAAGCTCGAGGAGATCACCGGCCGCAAGGTCCCCGTCGGCTCGCTCGATATCACGATGTACCGCGACGACCTGCGCATGCACCCGCCGCGTGCGCTCGCCCGTACCGAGATCCCCGGTGACGGCATCGACGGCTGCCTGGTCGTCCTCGTCGACGACGTGCTCTTCTCCGGCCGCACCATCCGTGCCGCCCTCGACGCCCTGAACGACATCGGCCGCCCGCGCGCGGTGCAGCTCGCCGTGCTCGTCGACCGCGGCCACCGGGAACTGCCCATCCGCGCCGACTACGTCGGCAAGAACCTCCCCACGTCGCTGCGGGAGACGGTCAAGGTCCAGCTCGCCGAGGAGGACGGCCGCGACGCCGTGCTGCTCGGTGCCAAGCAGACCACCCCGGCCGGCGAGCAGTAGCCTCCGCCCCTTCTCAGACGCACCCCGCCCCCCGCGGACCGTGCGCGCGCCGCCGCGCGCCCGCGTGCCCGCCGTCCGGCACGGGGCGCCGCCAGGCACCCGCACACCCGTCATCCCTACGGAGCCCACCCGATGATGCGACACCTCATCTCGGCCGCCGACCTGACCCGCGACGACGCCGTCCTCATCCTCGACACCGCGGAGGAGATGGCCCGCGTCGCCGACCGGCCGATCAAGAAACTGCCGACGCTGCGCGGCCGTACCGTCGTCAACCTCTTCTTCGAGGACTCGACGCGCACCCGGATCTCCTTCGAGGCCGCCGAGAAGCGCCTGTCCGCCGACGTGATCAACTTCAGTGCCAAGGGGTCGAGCGTCTCCAAGGGCGAGTCCCTGAAGGACACCGCCCAGACCCTGGAGGCCATGGGCGTCGACGCCGTCGTCATCCGGCACGGGGCCTCCGGCGCGCCGTACACACTCGCGAACTCCGGCTGGATCGACGCGGCCGTGATCAACGCCGGTGACGGCACCCACCAGCACCCCACGCAGGCCCTGCTCGACGCGTTCAGCATGCGCCGCCGCCTGGTCGGCAAGGACGCGGGGATCGGCCAGGACCTCACCGGCCGCCGCGTCACCATCGTCGGCGACATCCTGCACAGCCGCGTCGCCCGCTCGAACGTCGACCTGCTGCACACCCTCGGCGCCGAGGTCACCCTGGTCGCCCCGCCCACCCTGGTGCCGGTCGGCGTCGGGAACTGGCCCTGCGAGGTCTCCTACGACCTGGACCGGGTGCTGCCCAAGTCCGACGCCGTGATGATGCTGCGCGTGCAGCGCGAGCGGATGAACGCCGCGTTCTTCCCGACCGAGCGCGAGTACTCGCGCCGCTACGGCCTCGACGCCGAGCGGATGGCGAGGATGCCCGAGCACGCCGTCGTGATGCACCCCGGCCCGATGGTCCGCGGCATGGAGATCACCGCCGAGGTCGCCGACTCGCCCCGCTGCACCGTCGTGGAGCAGGTGGCCAACGGCGTCTCCATCCGGATGGCCGTCCTGTACCTGCTGCTCGGCGGCCAGGAGCCCGCCGCCGCCTCCCACCCCCGTACCGAGGAGAAGTAAGACCATGAGCAAGATCCTGATCCGCGGTGCGCGCGTACTCGGCGGCGAGCCGCAGGACGTGCTGATCGACGGCGAGACCGTCGCGGCCGTCGGCGACGGCCTGAGCGACGAGGGCGCCACCGTGGTCGAGGCCGGCGGCAAGGTCCTGCTGCCGGGCCTCGTCGACCTGCACACGCACCTGCGCGAGCCGGGCCGCGAGGACTCCGAGACCGTCCTCACCGGCACCCGCGCCGCGGCCGGCGGTGGCTACACCACGGTGTTCGCGATGGCCAACACCTTCCCGGTCGCCGACACCGCGGGCGTCGTCGAGCAGGTCTGGCGGCTCGGCAAGGAGTCCGGCTACTGCGACGTGCAGCCGATCGGCGCCGTCACCGTGGGCCTGGAGGGCAGGAAGCTCGCCGAGCTCGGGGCCATGCACGAGTCGGCCGCCGGGGTCACCGTCTTCTCCGACGACGGCAAGTGCGTCGACGACGCCGTGATCATGCGGCGCGCCCTGGAGTACGTGAAGGCCTTCGGCGGTGTCGTCGCCCAGCACGCCCAGGAGCCGCGGCTCACCGAGGGCGCCCAGATGAACGAGGGCGTCGTCTCGGCGGAGCTCGGGCTCGGCGGCTGGCCCGCCGTCGCCGAGGAGTCGATCATCGCCAGGGACGTGCTCCTCGCCGAGCACGTCGGCTCCCGCGTGCACATCTGCCACCTGTCCACGGCGGGCTCCGTGGAGATCGTCCGCTGGGCCAAGTCCCGCGGCATCGACGTCACCGCCGAGGTCACCCCGCACCACCTGCTCCTCACCGACGAGCTGGTGCGCAGCTACAACCCGGTCTACAAGGTCAACCCGCCGCTGCGCACCGAGCGCGACGTCATGGCGCTGCGCGAGGCCCTCGCCGACGGCACCATCGACATCGTCGCCACCGACCACGCCCCGCACCCGCACGAGGACAAGGACTGCGAGTGGGCCGCGGCCGCCATGGGCATGGTGGGCCTGGAGACCGCCCTGTCCGTGGTCCAGCACACGATGGTCGACACCGGCCTGCTGACCTGGGCCGGCGTCGCCGAACGCATGTCCGTCAAGCCCGCCGAGATCGGGCGGGCGACGGGCCAGGGCCGCCCGGTCGCGCCCGGCGAGCCCGCCAACCTCACCCTCGTCGATCCGGCATACCGTGGAACCGTGGACCCCGCGGGCTTCGCCTCCCGGAGCCGCAACACCCCCTACGAGGGCCGTGAGCTGCCGGGACGCGTCACCCACACCTGGCTGCGGGGCCGCGCCACGCTCGTCGACGGGAAGCTCCAGTGACCGCACCGCACCTCCGTACCCCCTCCGCCCTGACCCCGCTCGCCGCCGACGAGAAGTCGGCGCAGGTCACCGACTGGGCCGCCCGCGCCGGCTGGGTCGTCGGCATCCTGCTCTTCATCGCGCTCGTCTACTGGCTGATGCGCGAGGGCTGGAAGTGGCGCGGCACCCTCCAGGGCGACCTCCCCGACCTCCCGGGCGTGCCGTCCGACCCCGGCCCGGTGAGACTGGAGCTGACCGGCCGCTACCACGGCTCCACCACGGCGGGCCAGTGGCTGGACCGCATCGTGGCGCACGGCCTGGGCACCCGCAGCCGGGTGGAGCTGACCCTCACCGACGCGGGCCTGGACGTGGTCCGCCCCGGGGCGCGGGACTTCTTCATCCCGAAGCAGGCCCTGCGCGAGGCCCGGCTCGACAAGGGCATCGCGGGCAAGGTCCTCGCCGAGGGCGGCCTGCTGATCGTCACCTGGGCCCACGGCGACAAGCTGCTCGACTCCGGCTTCCGCTCCGACCGCGCCGCCGAGCAGGCGGAGTGGGTCGACACCATCAACAACATGATCAACAGCACCGAGATCACCGGCACCGGCGCCGCGATCGACAGCACGACGGAAACGGAAGGCGCACGATGACGACCTCCACACGGGGAGCCACCAAGATCCCCGCCGTACTCGTCCTGGAGGACGGCCGAGTCTTCCGCGGCCGCGCCTACGGCGCGGTGGGGGAGACCTTCGGCGAGGCCGTCTTCTCCACCGGCATGACCGGCTACCAGGAGACCCTCACCGACCCGTCGTACCACCGCCAGGTCGTGGTGATGACCGCCCCGCACGTCGGCAACACCGGCGTCAACGACGAGGACCCCGAGTCCAAGAAGATCTGGGTCGCGGGCTACGTGGTGCGCGACCCCGCCCGGGTGCCCTCGAGCTGGCGCTCGCGCCGCACCCTCGATGAGGAGCTGGCGCGCCAGGGCGTCGTCGGCATCAGCGGCATCGACACCCGCGCCCTCACCCGCCACCTGCGCGAGCGCGGCGCCATGCGCGTCGGCGTCTTCTCCGGCGAGGCCCTCGCCCCCGACGCCGAGCTACTCGCCAGGGTCCAGGCACAGCCCCAGATGAAGGGCGCGGACCTGTCCGCCGAGGTTGCCACCCAGGAGGCCTACGTCGTCCCCGCGATCGGCGAGAAGAAGTTCACCGTCGCCGCGATCGATCTCGGCATCAAGGGCATGACCCCGCAGCGCATGGCCGAGCGCGGCATCGAGGTGCACGTGCTGCCGGCCACCGCGACCGCCGAGGACGTGTACGCGGTCGGCCCCGACGGCGTGTTCTTCTCCAACGGCCCCGGCGACCCCGCCACCGCCGACGGCCCCGTTGCCCTCATGCGCGAGGTCCTGGAGCGCGGGACGCCGCTGTTCGGCATCTGCTTCGGCAACCAGATCCTCGGCCGCGCCCTGGGCTTCGGCACGTACAAGCTGAAGTACGGCCACCGCGGCATCAACCAGCCCGTGCAGGACCGCACCACGGGCAAGGTCGAGGTCACCGCGCACAACCACGGCTTCGCCGTCGACGCGCCGCTCGACCGGGTCTCCGACACCCCCTACGGCCGCGCCGAGGTCTCCCACGTGTGCCTGAACGACCAGGTGGTGGAGGGGCTCCAGCTCCTCGACCGGCCCGCGTTCAGCGTCCAGTACCACCCCGAGGCGGCCGCGGGCCCGCACGACGCCGCGTACCTCTTCGACCGCTTCACGTCTTTGATGAACACCGCTCTGATGGAGGGCCAGCGTGCCTAAGCGCACCGATATCCAGTCCGTCCTGGTCATCGGCTCCGGCCCGATCGTCATCGGCCAGGCAGCGGAGTTCGACTACTCCGGGACGCAGGCGTGCCGCGTCCTGAAGTCCGAGGGGCTGCGCGTCATCCTCGTCAACTCGAACCCCGCGACGATCATGACCGACCCGGAGATCGCCGACGCCACGTACGTCGAGCCGATCACCCCGGAGTTCGTCGAGAAGATCATCGCCAAGGAGCGCCCCGACGCGCTCCTGCCCACCCTCGGCGGCCAGACCGCGCTCAACACCGCCATCTCGATGCACGAGCAGGGCGTGCTGGAGAAGTACGGCGTCGAGCTGATCGGCGCGAACGTCGAGGCGATCAACAAGGGCGAGGACCGCGACCTGTTCAAGGACGTCGTCGAGGCCGTCCGCGGCAAGATCGGCCACGGCGAGTCCGCACGCTCCGTGATCTGCCACTCCATGGACGACGTCCTGAACGGCGTCGAGGAGCTCGGCGGCTACCCCGTCGTCGTCCGCCCCTCCTTCACCATGGGCGGCGCCGGCTCCGGCTTCGCGCACAACGAGGACGAGCTGCGCCGCATCGCGGGCCAGGGCCTCACCCTCTCGCCGACCACCGAGGTGCTCCTGGAGGAGTCCATCCTCGGCTGGAAGGAGTACGAGCTGGAGCTGATGCGCGACAAGAACGACAACGTCGTGGTCGTCTGCTCCATCGAGAACTTCGACCCCATGGGCGTGCACACCGGTGACTCGATCACCGTCGCGCCCGCCATGACCCTCACCGACCGCGAGTACCAGATCCTGCGGGACGTGGGCATCGCGATCATCCGCGAGGTCGGCGTCGACACCGGCGGCTGCAACATCCAGTTCGCGGTGAACCCGGCCGACGGCCGTGTGATCGTCATCGAGATGAACCCGCGGGTCTCGCGGTCGTCGGCGCTCGCGTCGAAGGCCACCGGCTTCCCGATCGCGAAGATCGCAGCGAAGCTGGCCGTGGGCTACACCCTCGATGAGATCCCCAACGACATCACCGAGAAGACCCCGGCGTCCTTCGAGCCGACCCTCGACTACGTCGTCGTCAAGGCCCCGCGCTTCGCCTTCGAGAAGTTCCCGCAGGCGGACTCGACGCTCACCACCACGATGAAGTCGGTCGGCGAGGCCATGGCCATCGGCCGCAACTTCACCGAGGCCCTGCAGAAGGCGCTGCGCTCCCTGGAGAAGAAGGGCAGCCAGTTCGCCTTCACCGGAAAGCCCGGCGACAAGAACACCCTGCTGCGCGCGGCCGTGCGCCCCACCGACGGCCGGATCAACACCGTCATGCAGGCCATCCGCGCCGGAGCCACCCCGCAGGAGGTCTTCGACGCCACGAAGATCGACCCGTGGTTCGTCGACCAGCTCTTCCTGATCAAGGAGATCGCGGACGAGCTGGCCGAGGCCGACGAGCTCACCGCCGAGCTGCTCGCCGAGGCCAAGCGGCACGGCTTCTCCGACACGCAGATCGCCGAGATCCGCGGCCTGCGCGAGGACGTGGTGCGCGAGGTGCGGCACGCCCTCGGCGTGCGCCCCGTCTACAAGACGGTCGACACCTGCGCCGCCGAGTTCGCCGCGAAGACGCCGTACTTCTACTCCTCCTACGACGAGGAGAGCGAGGTCGCGCCGCGCGAGAAGCCCGCCGTGATCATCCTCGGCTCCGGCCCGAACCGCATCGGCCAGGGCATCGAGTTCGACTACTCCTGCGTGCACGCCTCCTTCGCGCTCAGCGACGCCGGCTACGAGACCGTCATGGTCAACTGCAACCCGGAGACCGTCTCCACCGACTACGACACCTCCGACCGGCTCTACTTCGAGCCGCTCACCCTGGAGGACGTCCTGGAGATCGTCCACGCCGAGTCCGTCGCGGGCCCGGTCGCGGGCGTCGTCGTCCAGCTCGGCGGCCAGACCCCGCTCGGCCTCTCCCAGGCCCTGAAGGACAACGGCGTCCCGGTCGTCGGCACCTCGCCCGAGGCCATCCACGCCGCCGAGGACCGCGGCGCCTTCGGCCGCGTGCTCGCCGAGGCCGGACTGCCCGCGCCCAAGCACGGCACCGCCACCACCTTCGCCGAGGCCAAGGAGATCGCCGACGAGATCGGCTACCCGGTGCTCGTCCGGCCCTCGTACGTCCTCGGCGGGCGCGGCATGGAGATCGTGTACGAGGAGGCCCGCCTCCAGGCGTACATCGCCGAGTCCACCGAGATCAGCGCCGACCGCCCGGTCCTCGTCGACCGCTTCCTCGACGACGCCATCGAGATCGACGTGGACGCGCTCTACGACGGCCACGAGCTGTACCTGGGCGGCGTCATGGAGCACATCGAGGAGGCCGGCATCCACTCCGGCGACTCGGCGTGCGCCCTGCCCCCGATCACCCTCGGCGGCCACGACATCAAGCGCCTGCGCACCTCCACGGAGGCCATCGCGCGCGGCGTCGGCGTCCGCGGCCTGATCAACATCCAGTTCGCCATGGCCGGGGACATCCTGTACGTCCTGGAGGCCAACCCGCGCGCCTCGCGCACGGTGCCCTTCACCTCCAAGGCCACCGCGGTGCCGCTCGCCAAGGCCGCCGCCCGCATCTCGCTGGGCGCGACCGTCGCGGAGCTGCGCGCCGAGGGGCTGCTGCCCGCCCGCGGCGACGGCGGCGAGCTGCCGCTGGACGCGCCGATCTCCGTCAAGGAGGCCGTCATGCCCTGGTCGCGCTTCCGCGACATCCAGGGCCGCGGCGTCGACACGGTGCTCGGTCCGGAGATGCGCTCCACCGGCGAGGTCATGGGCATCGACTCCGTCTTCGGCACGGCGTACGCCAAGTCGCAGGCGGGCGCCTACGGGCCGCTGCCGACCAAGGGCCGCGCGTTCATCTCCGTCGCCAACCGCGACAAGCGCTCGATGATCTTCCCGGCGCGGGAGCTCGTCGCCCACGGCTTCGAACTGCTCGCCACGTCCGGCACGGCCGAGGTGCTCCGGCGCAACGGCATCAACGCCACCGTCGTGCGCAAGCAGTCCGAGGGCGAGGGCCCGAACGGCGAGCGGACCATCGTCCAGCTCATCCACGACGGCGAGGTCGACCTCATCGTCAACACCCCCTACGGCACCGGCGGCCGCCTCGACGGCTACGACATCCGCACCGCGGCCGTCGCCCGGTCCGTGCCGTGCCTGACGACCGTCCAGGGCCTCGCCGCCGCGGTACAGGGCATCGACGCCCTCCACCACGGCGGAGTGGGCGTGCGCTCGCTCCAGGAGCACGCGGAACGTCTGGTCGCGGCCCGCGACTGAGCGGGGCCCGCGGTTCGGAAGCGCCCCGAAGGGGCGCGGGGAACTGCGCGACCAGCCCCCACCGGCCCGCGGACGGAGCACCGCGCTTCCCGCGGAGCGACTCGCAGCCCATGAGGGGGACACCGTACGCGGTGTCCCCCTCCCTATGAGGCCGTATGCGGCCCTATGAGGACACCAGCATGTACGCACTCTTCTTCCGGCTCGTCTTCCGGCGCTTGGACCCCGAGCGCGCCCACCACCTCGCCTTCGGCTGGATCCGGCTCGCCGCGCGCGTCCCCGTCCTGCGCACCTTCCTCGCCGCCGCGCTCGCCCCCCGCTACCAGGAGCTGCGCACCGAGGCCTTCGGCCTGCGGATGCACGGGCCGTTCGGGCTCGCCGCCGGGTTCGACAAGAACGCCGTCGCGGTCGACGGCATGGCGATGCTCGGCTTCGACCACGTCGAGATCGGCACCGTCACGGGCGAGCCGCAGCCCGGCAACCCCAAGAAGCGGCTCTTCCGACTGGTCCAGGACCGCGCCCTGATCAACCGCATGGGCTTCAACAACGACGGCTCGGCCGCCGTGGCCGCCCGCCTCGCCGCCCGCGAGCCCGTCTTCAAGGGCGTCGTCGGCGTCAACATCGGCAAGACCAAGGCCGTCCCGGAGGCCGGGGCCGTCGCCGACTACGTGAAGTCCACCGAGCGCCTGGCCCGCCACGCCGACTACCTCGTCGTCAACGTGTCCTCGCCGAACACGCCCGGCCTGCGCGACCTCCAGGCCACCGAGTCCCTGCGCCCGCTCCTGACGGCCGTGCGCGAGGCCGCCGACCGCAGTGTCGAGGGCCGCCGCGTCCCGCTGCTCGTGAAGATCGCGCCCGACCTGGCCGACGACGACGTCGACGCGGTCGCCGACCTCGCCGTCGAGCTCGGCCTTGACGGCATCATCGCCACCAACACGACCATCGCCCGCGAGGGCCTCGGCCTCGTCTCCGACCCGGCGCTGACCGCCGAGACCGGCGGGCTCTCCGGCGCGCCCCTGAAGGAGCGCTCCCTCCAGGTGCTGCGGCGCCTCTACGCGCGCGTGGGCGACCGGATCACCCTCGTGGGCGTCGGCGGCGTCGAGACCGCCGAGGACGCCTGGCAGCGCATCCTCGCCGGCGCCACGCTGGTGCAGGGCTACAGCGCCTTCATCTACGAGGGCCCGTTCTGGGCCCGCGCGATCCACAAGGGGCTCGCCGCCCGGCTCGCCGCCTCCCCGTACGCCACGCTCGCCGAAGCGATCGGCGCCGACACGCGAAAGGCCCCCGCCGCATGAGCCACCCAGAACCCTTCGGTACGCGGCTGCGCCGGGCCATGGACACCCGCGGCCCGCTCTGCGTGGGCATCGACCCGCACGCCTCGCTCCTGGCCGCGTGGGGCCTGGACGACGACATCCAGGGCCTGGAGACCTTCACGCGCACCGTCGTGGAGGCCCTCGCCGACCAGGTCGCCGTCTTCAAGCCGCAGGCGGCCTTCTTCGAGCGCTTCGGCTCGCGCGGCGTCGCCGTCCTGGAGCGGGCCGTCGCCGACCTGCGCGCCGCCGGGGGCCTCGTCGTCATGGACGCCAAGCGGGGCGACATCGGCTCCACCATGGCCGCGTACGCGGAGGCCTTCCTGCGCCCGGGCGCGCCGCTGTTCTCGGACGCCCTGACCGTCTCGCCGTACCTCGGCTACGAGTCCCTGCGGCCCGCCGCGGACCTGGCCCGCGAGAGCGGCGCGGGCCTGTTCGTGCTCGCCCTGACCTCGAACCCGGAGGGCGCGGAGGTGCAGCGCGCGCAGCGCGCGGACGGGCGCACGATCGGCGCGACCATGCTTGCGCACCTCGCGCGCGAGAACGCCGGCGCCGCGCCCATGGGCTCCTACGGCGCGGTGGTCGGCGCCACGCTCGGCGACCTGTCCTCCTTCGACCTCGCCATCAACGGCCCGCTCCTGGCCCCCGGCATCGGGGCGCAGGGCGCGACCCCCGCCGACCTGCCCCGCGTCTTCGGCGCGGCCGTGCGCAACGTCGTACCCAACGTGAGCCGAGGGGTGCTGAAGGCGGGCCCGGACGCGGGGGCGCTGCGGGAGGCGGCCGCGCGGTTCGCGGACGAGGTGCGGCAGGCGGTCGGCGGGTCGTAGCCGGCGGGGGCGGCCGGGCCGCGCCGGTCGGAGGGGCCGCGCCGACGGGAGGGGCCGCGCCGGTCGGAGGGATGTCGCGCCACGGCGGACCTCGCCGGACCGTCGGCAGACCCCGCCGGACCGCCGGCGCACCCCGCCGAACCCACGGCACACCCCTCCGAACTGACACGTTGCTTACGCGACACCCGGCCAAATCCGGGGCATTTTGTCCGGTATGCCGGGCTCAACAGAGGCTGACCAGGACTTTTCGCTTGTTCTCGCTGACTCCGGCGGCCATGGCCGCTAGTCTCCGAGCAGAGCCAACGGGCAAGCGCGTTGCACGTTGCTCCCCTGGTGTGGGGCGACTAGGTTCCTCACCGGTCCGTATCCGACAGTTCGATCTTCGAGGTGACGTAGGCGTGGCTCTTCCGCCCCTTACCCCTGAACAGCGCGCAGCCGCGCTCGAAAAGGCCGCCGCGGCTCGCCGGGAGCGGGCCGAGGTCAAGAATCGACTCAAGCACTCCGGCGCCTCCCTTCACGAGGTCATCAAGCAGGGCCAGGAGAACGACGTCATCGGCAAGATGAAGGTCTCCGCCCTCCTTGAGTCCCTGCCGGGCGTGGGCAAGGTCCGCGCCAAGCAGATCATGGAGCGCCTCGGCATCTCCGAAAGCCGCCGCGTGCGGGGCCTCGGCTCCAATCAGATCGCCTCCCTGGAGCGCGAGTTCGGCGGCAGCGGCGCCTGACGGCCCCGGGCCGTCGCGCGAACCTGGTCTCGGGCACCCCTGAGAACCTGGATAATCGCTGCATGAGTGAACGTCCGCGGCTGACCGTGCTCTCCGGCCCCTCCGGGGTCGGCAAGAGCACGGTCGTCGCCCATATGCGCAAGGAACACCCCGAGGTCTGGCTCTCGGTCTCGGCGACCACCCGCAAGCCCCGTCCCGGCGAGCGCCATGGTGTGCACTACTTCTTCGTCTCCGACGAGGAGATGGACAAGCTGATCGCCAACGGCGAGCTCCTGGAGTGGGCGGAATTCGCGGGCAACCGCTACGGCACGCCCCGGCGCGCCGTCATGGACCGCCTGGAGGCGGGCGAGCCCGTCCTGCTGGAGATCGACCTCCAGGGCGCGCGGCAGGTGCGCGAGTCGATGACCGACGCTCAGCTCGTCTTCCTCGCCCCGCCGAGCTGGGACGAGCTGGTGCGCCGCCTCACCGGCCGCGGCACCGAGGCGGCCGAGGTGATCGAGCGCAGACTCCGCGCCGCGCGCGTGGAGCTGGCCGCGGAGCCCGAGTTCGACACCACCCTGGTCAACACCTCGGTCGAGGACGTGGCGCGCGAGCTGCTAGCCTTGATGAAAGTTGTTTGATCTTCACCCCCTTCGGAAGGCAGAGAGTGTCCTCTTCCATCACCGCGCCCGAGGGCATCATCAACCCGCCGATTGATGAACTGCTCGAGGCCACCGACTCGAAGTACAGCCTCGTGATCTACGCCGCCAAGCGCGCCCGTCAGATCAACGCGTACTACTCGCAGCTCGGCGAGGGCCTTCTCGAGTACGTCGGCCCGCTCGTGGACACCCACGTGCACGAGAAGCCGCTGTCGATCGCGCTCCGCGAGATCAACGCGGGCCTGCTGACGTCCGAGGCCGTCGAGGGCCCGGCGCAGTAAGCAGTCATACGTCACCACAGGCCCGGCAGCGCGACTGCCGGGCCTGTGGTGTGTCATGGAGTCGTGCGCGGGCGCGCACGGCCAAGTGCGGGCAAGTGCGGGGAGGCACCGTGGACAAGCCGAAGGTCGTTCTGGGGGTCAGCGGCGGGATCGCCGCCTACAAGGCGTGCGAGCTGCTCAGGCGGCTCACGGAGTCCGGCCACGACGTACGCGTCGTGCCGACGCGGTCGGCGCTGCAGTTCGTCGGCGCCCCGACCTGGTCGGCGCTGTCCGGCCACCCCGTCTCCACGGAGGTCTGGTCCGACGTCCACGAGGTCCCCCACGTCCGCATCGGCCAGGGCGCCGACCTCGTGGTCGTGGCGCCCGCCACCGCCGACATGCTCGCCAAGGCCGCCCACGGCCTCGCCGACGACCTGCTGACGAACACCCTGCTCACGGCCCGCTGCCCGGTGGTCTTCGCACCCGCCATGCACACGGAGATGTGGGAGCACCCGGCCACCCAGGAGAACGTGGCGACCCTGCGCCGCCGCGGCGCCCTCGTCGTCGAGCCGGCCGTCGGCCGCCTCACGGGCGTCGACACCGGCAAGGGCCGCTTCCCCGAGCCCGCCGAGCTCTTCGAGGTCGTACGCCGGGTCCTGGCGCGCGGCACCGGCGGCCAGGACCTCGCCGGCCGCCACGTCGTGGTCAGCGCGGGCGGCACCCGTGAGCCCCTCGACCCCGTGCGCTTCCTCGGCAACCGCTCCTCCGGCAAGCAGGGCTACGCCCTCGCCCGCAGCGCCGCCGCGCGTGGCGCCCGGGTCACGCTCGTCTCGGCCAACGCGGCGCTGCCGGAGCCTGCGGGCGTCGACGTGGTGCCCGTGGGCACCGCCGTGCAGCTCCGCGAGGCCGTCCTGAAGGCCGCCGCCGACGCCGACGCGGTGGTGATGGCCGCGGCCGTGGCCGACTTCCGCCCGGCCGCGTACGCCGCCGGGAAGATCAAGAAGAAGGACGGCGAGGACCCGGCCCCCGTCGCCCTCGTCCGCAACCCCGACATCCTCGCCGAGCTCGCGGCCGACCGCCCGCGCCCGGGACAGGTCGTCGTCGGCTTCGCCGCCGAGACCGACGACGTCCTGGCCAACGGGCGCGCCAAGCTCGCCCGCAAGGGCTGCGACCTGCTCGTGGTCAACGAGGTGGGGGAGCGCAAGACCTTCGGCTCCGAGCGGAACGAGGCCGTGGTGCTCGGCTCCGACGGCAGCGAGACCCCGGTGCCGTACGGCCCCAAGGACGACCTCGCGGACACCGTCTGGGACCTCGTCGTCCCCCGCCTCGCCGGCCCGCCCCTCGACTGAGGCGCCGACGGGCCCGGACACGCGCCGCTGGCTGGCTGGCTGGCCGTGCCACGGGCCCGAGGTGCCTGATCCGACCCGATGGGCCGGAACCCACCCGCTTCGGCCTGAAGCAACCCGACACTGCCTGAAGCGACCCGCTCCTGCCTAAAGTGACACCATCCGCACCATCCGGCCTCTTCAGGTACGAATGAGGCAGCGGCTGCGTAACCGGAAGGTGGCGTTCACCCCACGAGGCGCCGTGGGCCCGTCCTAAACACGTCCTGAACCCGTCCTACGCGGGCCCCGCACCCTCTGGTGAAGACCGATCGTCGTATCGCACAATGCAGTGCCGCAGGTCACAGGCCTCGACTGGGACGAGGCGGGTGGCCGTGCGGGCCTGCACGACCGATAAACTGGTCTCGGACGACGTCGAGCGCAGCTCTCGGCCCGTCCGTCAATGATCAGCCAGCAGCCGCTGCAACCACAGGGAGCGATGTGTCCCGCCGTCTCTTCACCTCGGAGTCCGTGACCGAGGGCCACCCCGACAAGATCGCTGACCAGATCAGCGACACCATTCTCGACGCGCTTCTGCGCGAGGACCCGACGTCCCGGGTCGCCGTCGAAACGCTCATCACCACCGGCCTCGTGCACGTCGCCGGTGAGGTCACGACCAAGGCGTACGCGCCGATCGCGCAGCTCGTGCGCGACAAGATCCTCGAGATCGGCTACGACTCCTCGAAGAAGGGCTTCGACGGCGCCTCCTGCGGCGTGTCGGTGTCCATCGGCGCGCAGTCCCCGGACATCGCGCAGGGCGTCGACACGGCGTACGAGCAGCGTGTCGAGGGCGATGAGGACGAGCTGGACAAGCAGGGCGCCGGCGACCAGGGCCTGATGTTCGGCTACGCCTGCGACGAGACCCCGGAGCTCATGCCGCTCCCGATCCACCTCGCGCACCGCCTCTCGCGCCGCCTGTCCGAGGTCCGCAAGAACGGCACCATCCCCTACCTGCGTCCCGACGGCAAGACCCAGGTCACCATCGAGTACGACGGCGACAAGGCCGTCCGCCTCGACACGGTCGTGGTCTCCTCCCAGCACGCCTCGGACATCGACCTGGACTCCCTGCTCGCCCCGGACATCCGCGAGTTCGTGGTCGAGCCGGAGCTGAAGGCCCTGGTCGACGACGGCATCAAGCTGGAGACCGAGGGCTACCGCCTGCTGGTCAACCCCACAGGACGGTTCGAGATCGGCGGCCCGATGGGCGACGCCGGCCTGACCGGCCGCAAGATCATCATCGACACGTACGGCGGCATGGCCCGCCACGGCGGCGGCGCCTTCTCCGGCAAGGACCCGTCCAAGGTGGACCGCTCCGCCGCCTACGCCATGCGCTGGGTCGCGAAGAACGTCGTCGCGGCCGGCCTCGCCGCCCGCTGCGAGGTCCAGGTCGCCTACGCCATCGGCAAGGCCGAGCCGGTCGGCCTGTTCGTCGAGACCTTCGGCACCAACACGGTCGACACCGACAAGATCGAGCAGGCCATCGGCGAGGTCTTCGACCTCCGCCCGGCCGCGATCATCCGCGACCTCGACCTGCTCCGCCCGATCTACTCCCAGACCGCCGCGTACGGCCACTTCGGCCGCGCGCTGCCGGACTTCACCTGGGAGCGGACGGACCGCGTCGACGCCCTGCGCAAGGCCGCGGGCCTGGAGGGCTGACGCCCTCCCTCCCGGCTCCGTCGAGGCCCGGCACCCCCTGTGGGGGCGCCGGGCCTCGGTGCGTCAGGAGGGGGCGGCGGCCGGTTGCGGCGGGTCCTCGCCGGTGTCGTCGTCCGGCGGGCCCTGCCCGTAGCGGCGCCGGAGGGCCTCGGCGAGGCCGCCGGCGCCGTGGGCCTCGGCGAGCTTCCTCGCCCGCTCGGCGAAGAGGGGGGCCTCCGGATCGTCGGGCGAGATCCCGAACCACGACAGGAAGACGTCGAGCGAGCCCGTGTCCGGACCGGCCCCACCGCCGTCCCTGTTCCCACCGCCGTCCCTGTTCCCGTCCCCGCTCCCTTCCGCGTCCCTGCCGCCGTACGGCGGCGCGATGTCCTGCCACCGGGACGGGGTCCCCGGCGCGCCGGGTGTCGTCCAGCACGTGGCGGATGTCGAGGAAGGGAAACCGGCCAGTCACCGGGGGCTGCCCGGGTGCGGGGGCGGGGCGTCCCGGCAGGCCGCGTTGTCGGACCCGTCTGGTAGGAATGCTGCTGTGAGCAGCGAGAACGAGGAGGGTGAGCGGTCCGCCGGGGTGGAGCCCGAGCAGCTCGCGCTCATCAGGGACAGCGTGCGCAAGGCCAAGGTGCCGCGCGCCAAGCCACGCACGTGGCGGGGGGCCGCGCTGGCCGGGGCGCTGCCGGTGGCGCGGGTGGTGGTGGACAAGGGGGTGCTGCACCTCGACCGGTACTTCGACTACGCGGTGCCCGAGGAGCTGGACGCGCAGGCGCAGCCCGGCGTGCGGGTGCGGGTGCGGTTCGGCGCCGGGGCGCGGAACGTGCGCGACGGGCGGCGCGAGGGCGGCGGCCTCGTCGACGGCTTCCTCGTCGAGCGCGTCGCCGAGTCGGACTACACGGGGCCGCTGGCCGCGCTCGCCCAGGTCGTGTCGCCCGAGCGCGTGCTCGACGAGGAGCTGCTCGGGCTCGCCCGCGCCGTGGCCGACCGGTACGCGGGCAGCCTCGCCGACGTCCTGCAGCTCGCGGTGCCGCCGCGGCACGCGCGTGCCGAGGGGCGCCCGTCGCCGCCTCCGCCCGCCGCGCCCGCGGCACCGGAGCCCGGCTCGTGGCGGAGGTACGCGCGGGGGCCCGAGTTCCTCGCCGCGCTGGCCGCGGGTGGGGCCCCGCGGGCCGTGTGGACCGCGCTGCCGGGGCCGCTGTGGGCCGAGGAGATCGCCCGGGCCGTGCAGGCGACGCTGGCCTCGGGGCGCGGCGCGCTCGTCGTCGTACCGGCCGGGCGGCCCGCCGCGCGCGTGGACGCGGCGCTGCGGGCGCTGCTCGGTGAGGGGCAGCACGCGCTGCTGACCGCCGACGCCGGTCAGGAGCGGCGGTACCGGGAGTGGCTCGCGGTGCGCCGCGGAGCCGTGCGCGCCGTCGTGGGGACCCGGGCCGCCATGTTCGCGCCGGTCAGGAACCTGGGTCTGGTCGTGGTGTGGGACGACGGCGACCCGGGCCACGGGGACGAGAACGCCCCGTTCCCGCACGTGCGGGAGGTCCTTGAGCTGCGCGCCTCACGGGACAAGTGCGCGTTCCTGCTGGGGGGTTGGAGCTGTACGGTCGAGGGCGCCCAGCTCGTCGAGAGCGGCTGGGCCGCGCCGCTCGCCGCCGACCGGGAGCAGGTGCGCGCCGCCGCGCCGCTGGTACGGACCGTGGGGGACGGCGACCTCGCCCGGGACGAGGCCGCGCGGGCCGCCCGGCTGCCGAGCCTGGCCTGGCAGATCGCCCGGGACGGGCTGAAGCAAGGGCCCGTCCTCGTGCAGGTGCCCCGCCGGGGCTACGTGCCGCGGCTCGCCTGCGAGCGGTGCCGGGAGCCCGCCCGGTGCCGCCACTGCGCCGGGCCGCTGGAGGCGCGGGACGCCGGGCCTCTGGTGTGCGGCTGGTGCGGGCGGGACGAGGCCGCCTGGCACTGCCCGGAGTGCGGCGGCTTCCGGCTGCGCGCGCAGGTCGTGGGCGCGCGGCGCACCGCGGAGGAGCTGGGGCGGGCGTTCCCGGCGGTCCCGGTGCGCACCTCGGGGCGTGAGCAGGTCCTGGACACGGTGGGCCCGGCCCCCGCCCTGGTGGTGAGCACGCCGGGCGCCGAGCCGGTGGCCGAGGGCGGGTACGCGGCCGCGCTGCTCCTGGACGGCTGGGCCATGCTCGGGCGGCCGGACCTGCGGGCCGGCGAGGACGCGCTGCGGCGGTGGATCGGCGCCGCAGCGCTGGTACGGGACCAGGGCGCGGGCGGCACCGTCGTGGTGGTCGCCGAGCCCACGCTGCGGCCGGTGCAGGCGCTGGTGCGGTGGGATCCCGCCGGGCACGCGGTGCGGGAGCTGGCCGAGCGGGCGGAGCTGGGGTTCCCGCCGGTGTCGCGGATGGCGTCGGTGACGGGTGCGCCCGAGGCGCTCACCGAGTTCCTGGGCCAGACCGAACTGCCCCCGGACGCCGAGGTACTCGGTCCGGTGCCGGTGCCCGCCGCCGAGCCCGGCCGCCCGCGCCGCCCCGGCGACGCGCCGCCGGGGGAGCGGTGGGAGCGGGTCCTGGTGCGGGTGCCGCCGGGCAGCGGCGCGGCGCTGGCCCGCGCCCTGAAGACGGCGCAGGCCGCGCGGATGGCGCGGGGCGTGGCGGCGCAGCAGGCGGTGCGGGTGCGGATCGATCCGCTGGACATCGGGTGAGGCGGCCTCGGGCCGGGGCCTGAGCAAGCGGCTGGTGCGGACGCGTCGGTACAACGGGTCTTCGGACGCGTCGGTACAACGGGTTTTCGGACGCGGCGAGTTGCGGTGCCGGGAGGCCCGGACTTCCGGAGCTGGGGACCCTGTACGGAGCGGGGGCCGAACACCCCGGTGCCCGGACACACCAGTGCCCCCGCTCGCCGTCGACGTGACGGCGGGCGGGGGCACTCGGGTCGTCAGCCGTTGCGCGGGCCGGGGAAGGCGCTGGGGCGGACGTCGTCGCGCAGACCGGGGCTGCCCGCGGTCGGCTGGGTCGGCATGGCCCGGGCCGCGGGGACGGAGGGGAGCGGGGGACCCAGGGGGACCGTGCGGGCGGTGGTGGCGGCGGTGGCCGCAGCGGTGGCCGGCTCGGCGGCGCGCTCCGGCTCGGCGGTGGCCGGGGCCTGCGGAGTGGTCCGCCGGGCGCCGTACCGGCGGTGCACCGCCTGCTTGGTGACGCCGAGCGCGGAGCCCACCGCGTCCCACGAGAAGCCCAGGGAACGGTCGAAGTCGACCGCGGCGGTGACCAGCGTCTCGACGCTGTCCCGCAGTTCCTGGGCGAGGCGGACGGTCGGAGCGGGTGCGCGCCCGTACACGACGAAGCCCGCGGAGGGGCTGGAGCGACGCGGGCGGTAGACGTTGCCGAGCTGCGCGGTGAGGGTGCGCAGCGCGTCCACCTGCCGGCGGACCCGCTCGATGTCCCGCACCAGCAGGTGCAGGCTGGCCCGTGCCTGGGCGTCGTGGGTTGCGTGGTCGGCCATGAACAAGCCTCTCGAACCGGCGTTGAGGGATCGGGGTCGGGGAGTTCTGGAAAAGGAAGGTCTGAGGTGCGGGGAAGATCTGAGGTGCGGGGAGCTCGGAGGTGCGGGGGAGGTCTGGGGTGAGGGGACGGGCGGAGGCGGGAGGAGTCGGTGTCCTGACCGCCTGACGGACGCAAGGGAACTTTTGTGGTGATTGGTGGTGCTGGTAGGGGGTATGGGGAGTGGGCCGCGTCTGCCTCGTGCGGCCCGTTCCGGTCAACCTTTTCTTGACCAACGCGCTACGCCGTGTGTGGTCACGGTTGCAGGGCGTATCCGCATATGCGCAGGGCGCACGAGCGTGCGTACGCCCCCGCGGCGCCGTACCACGTCGTGCGCCGTCGGGGCGCCCCTGGCGCGGCATCCCCCGGACGGCCCAGCGGCCCCCGTCGCGCTCGGTGCGTCCGGGCACGGGCGGCGGGCCCGCGGCGACGGTGCCGCGTGAGCCGCGCGACGACGCAATGTGAGCCGCGCGACGGCGCAGCGTGCGCCGCGTGCCGAGGGCGGGCGGCCCGCAGGGGGCGTTCTCGTGGCGGCCCCTAGACTGGTGCGCTGCCGTGCCCGCACGGCGCGTCGCCGCCGAGAGCCGCCGCCGACCCCCAGAAATCCGAGGTAGCACCCAGTGAAGCTGGTCTTCGCAGGCACCCCCGAGGTCGCCGTCCCCGCCCTGGACGCCCTGATCGCCTCCGGCCGGCACGAGGTGGCCGCCGTCGTCACGCGCCCCGACGCCCCCGCGGGCCGGGGCCGCAGGCTGGTCGCGAGCCCGGTGGCCGAGCGCGCGCAGGAGGCCGGCATCGAGGTCCTGAAGCCCGCGAAGCCGCGCGACGAGGAGTTCCTGGCCCGGCTGCGCGAGATCGCGCCCGACTGCTGCCCGGTCGTCGCCTACGGCGCGCTGCTGCCGAAGGCGGCCCTGGACATCCCCGCCCACGGCTGGGTCAACCTGCACTTCTCGCTGCTGCCCGCCTGGCGCGGCGCGGCCCCCGTACAGCACGCGATCATGGCCGGGGACGAGATCACCGGGGCCTCCACCTTCCTCATCGAGGAGGGGCTGGACTCCGGCCCGGTGTACGGCACGGTCACCGAGGAGATCCGGCCCACGGACACCAGCGGCGACCTGCTGACCCGGCTCGCGTTCGCGGGCTCCGGGCTGCTCGCCGCGACGATGGACGGCATCGAGGACGGCTCGCTGACCGCCGTGCCGCAGCCCGCCGACGGCGTCACCGTCGCGCCGAAGATCACCGTCGAGGACGCGCAGGTCGACTGGTCGGCCCCGGCCCTGCGCGTGGACCGCGTGGTGCGCGGCTGCACGCCCGCCCCGGGCGCCTGGACCGTCTTCCGCGGTGAGCGCCTGAAGCTGATCCAGGCCGTGCCGGTGCCCGACCGGACCGACCTCGCGCCCGGCGAGCTGTCCGCGGGCAAGAAGAACCTGTACGTCGGTACGGGCTCGTACGCCGTGGAGCTGCTCTGGGTGCAGGCGCAGGGCAAGAAGCCCATGGCCGCCGCCGACTGGGCGCGCGGGGTGCGGATCGCCGCGGACGAGCGGTTCGGCGCGTAGCCCCGCCGTCGGGGCCGGGGGCCCGGCGGGCCGGGAGGCGGGTGGGAGGGCCGGGGCGGCCGACGTACGCTGAGGGGGTCCGCCCCGTGGCGCGCGCCCCGCGTACGCGCCGCCCGCCGCTCGGGACGCTCGCGTACCCGGGCCCGCACGCGGACCCGTACCCACGCTCGTACCCCATCAGCGGAGCACCTTTGAACGACCAAGCCAAGCGCCGTCCGCGCAAGCCCGGCAAGCCCTACCGGCGGCCGCAGAAGGACCCCGTGCGCATCCTCGCCTTCGAGGCGCTGCGGGCCGTGGACGAGCGTGACGCGTACGCGAACCTCGTCCTGCCGCCGCTGCTGCGCAAGGCCCGCGAGCGTGACGAGGGGTTCGACGCGCGGGACGCGGCGCTCGCCACCGAGCTCGTGTACGGCACGCTGCGCCGGCAGGGCACGTACGACGCGATCGTCGCCGCCTGCATCGACCGGCCGCTGCGCGAGGTCGACCCGCCCGTGCTCGACGTGCTGAACCTCGGGGTGCACCAGCTCCTCGGCACCCGCATCCCCACGCACGCCGCCGTGTCCGCGTCCGTGGAGCTGGCGCGCGTGGTGCTCGGCGACGGGCGGGCGAAGTTCGTCAACGCCGTGCTGCGCAAGGTCGCGGGCGACGACCTCGACGGGTGGCTGGCGAAGGTGGCGCCGCCCTACGACGACGATCCCGAGGAGCATCTCGCGGTGGTGCATTCGCACCCGCGATGGGTCGTCTCCGCGCTGTGGGACTCGCTCGGCGGCGGCCGGGGCGGGATCGAGGACCTGCTGGAGGCCGACAACGAACGGCCCGAGGTGACCCTCGTGGCCCGCCCGGGACGGTCCACCGCCGACGAGCTGCTCGACACGCTGGGCGAGGAGAGCGCGCTGCCGGGGCGCTGGTCGCCGTACGCCGTGCGGCTCGCCGAGGGCGGCGAGCCCGGGCGCATCGACGCGGTGCGCGCGGGCCGCGCCGGGGTGCAGGACGAGGGCAGCCAGCTCGTCGCGCTCGCGCTCGCGAACGCCCCGGTCGACGGGCCCGACACGAAGTGGCTGGACGGGTGCGCCGGGCCCGGCGGGAAGGCCGCGCTGCTCGCGGGCCTCGCCGCCGAGCGCGGGGCGGTCCTGCTGGCCTCCGAGAAGCAGCCGCACCGGGCCGGTCTCGTGGGCCAGGCCCTGGCCGGGAACCCGGGGCCGTACCAGGTCATCGCCGCCGACGGTACGCGCCCGCCGTGGCGGCCCGGCACGTTCGACCGGGTCCTGATGGACGTGCCCTGCACGGGGCTCGGCGCGCTGCGGCGGCGGCCCGAGGCGCGGTGGCGGCGCAGGCCCGAGGACTTGGAGGGCTTCGCCCCGCTGCAACGGTCGCTGCTGCACACGGCGTTGGAGTCCGTGCGGGTCGGGGGAGTCGTGGGGTACGCCACGTGCTCGCCGCACCTCGCGGAGACCCGGGCCGTGGTGGACGACGTCCTCAAGCAGCGGGGCGGCGCCGAGTTGCTCGACGCGCGGCCGCTGCTGTCCGGGGTGCCGGGGCTGGGGGAGGGGCCTGATGTGCAGTTGTGGCCTCATGTTCATGGCACCGATGCGATGTACTTGGCGGTCATGCGGCGGGTGAACTGACCGGGGCCCTGGCGGGCCCCGGCACCCCTTCTCGCGCTGCGCGCTTGTCCTCAAACGCCGGACGGGCTGGATAGTTGCGCTGCGCGCTTGTCCTCAAGCGCCGGACGGGCTGGATGGTCGCGCTGCGCGCTTGTCCTCAAGTGCCGGACGGGCTGGATGGTTGTGCTGCGCGCTTGTCCTCAAGTGCCGGACGGGCTGGGAGTGTGCCGGTGTGCTGTGTGTTGTCGTCCGGCGCTGAGTGGGTGGGGTGTCGCGCTGCGCGCTCGTCCTCAAGCGCCGGACGGGCTGGATGCTGTGCCGGTGCGCGTGGTCGTCCTCGCGTGTCCGGTGGGGGTTACCCCGGCGCGCGGGTGGGTGGCTTGCGGGGCCACCAGACCTTGTCTCCTGCGTCCAGGAACAGGCTTGTGACCAGGATCGAGCGGACGACGAAGGTGTCCAGGAGGACGCCCAGGGCGACCGCGAAGCCTATTTCCACGAAGGCGACCATGGGGATGGTGCCGAGGACGGCGAAGGTGCCCGCCAGGACCAGGCCCGCCGAGGTGATGACCGCGCCCGTGGCGGCCAGGGCGGTCACCACGCCGGGGCGGGTGCCCTGGAGGCCTGCCTCCTCGCGGATGCGCGTGGCGAGGAAGATGTTGTAGTCGATGCCCAGCGCGACGAGGAACACGAAGACGAACAGCGGGAAGTCCGTGGTCTCGCCGGGGAAGTCGAAGACGTGGCGGAAGACGAGCGCGCTGATGCCCAGGGCCGCGGAGAACGACAGGATGACCGTGGCGATGAGCAGCAGCGGTGCCACGACCGCCCGCAGCAGCACCGTGAGGATGAGCAGCACCACCACGAGCACGAGCGGGATCACCAGCTTGTCGTCGTGAACGGTGGCCTTGTCCATGTCGAGCAGCGTCGCGGTGCCGCCGCCGACCTTCGCGTCCGCGTCCGGGATCGCGTGCACGGCGTCCCGGACGCGCTCGACGGTGTCCTTGGCCTCGTCGCTGTCGGACGGGTCGGTGAGGACCGCCTCGTACAGGACCTTCCCGTCGTGCTCGGGCTTCGTCCCGGGCGGTACGGCGACGCCGGCCGGGTCCACGCCCTCGGTGCCCGCGACGACGCGGGCGACCTCCCGGGCCCGCTCCCGGTCGGCGACCACGACAAGCGGGTCGCCGGAGCCCGCCGGGAAGTACGTCGCCTGCACCTCCTGGCCGGTGACGGAGTCCGGCTTGTCGAGGAAGGCCTCGTCGTTGCTGACCCCGGCCGCGCGGAGCTGGAGCAGGCCGAGGGAGAGCGCCGCGAGCACCACGGAGGTGAGGACCCAGGTCATCCGGGGGCGGCGCGCGACGAGGCGGCCCGTGCGGGCCCAGAAGCCCTTCTCCGCGGGGTCGGCGGAACCGTGGTGCGGGATCTTCGGCCAGAACAGCCAGCGGCCGCAGACCACCAGCAGGGCGGGGAACAGCGACAGCATCGCGAGCAGCGCCACGGCCACGCCGATGGCGGCGACCGGGCCGAGGCCGCGCGTGGAGTTCATCTCGGCCGCCAGCAGCACCAGCATGCTCAGGACCACGGTCGCGCTGGAGGCGATCACGGCAGGCCCCGCCCGGTGCAGGGCGAGCGCCATGGCCTCGTGCCGGTCCTCGTGGCGGCGCAGCTCCTCGCGGTAGCGGGCCACCAGGAGCAGGGCGTAGTCCGTGCCCGCGCCGAAGACGAGCACGGTCAGGATGCCCGCGCTCTGGCCGTTGACCGTCAGGCCCGCGTGCGCGGCGAGCAGGTAGATCAGCGCCTGGGCGGCGTAGAGGGAGACGAACGCGGAAATGAGGGGCACCAGGAGCAGGACGGGGCTGCGGTACGTGATGAGCAGGGCGACCACGACGACGGCGCCCGCGGCGAGCAGCAGCGTGGAGTCGAGGTCGCCGAAGACCTCCGCGAGGTCGGCGTTCACGCCGGCCGGGCCGGTGATGTAGACGTCCAGGCCGTCCGCGCTCCCGCCCACGCGGTCGCGGACGGCGTCGACTGCTTTCGGCAGGTCGTTGTAGGTGTCGTCGGCCATGGTGAGCGGCACGTACACCTGGGCCGCCCGGGCGCCGTCGCCCTTCTTGTCGAACGCCGGCCCGCGCGTCTCGTCGCCGCGGATCGAGTGGGACCGCAGCTGCTTGACCCCGGCGACGCCCTCCTGGACGCGCTCGCGGTCCGCGGCCGTCAGAGGGCCGTCCTCGCGCGCGTACACGACGACCATCGGCATGGACTCGGGCCGGAACTCCTCGGAGAGGTCGAGGACCTGGGTGGACTCCGCGGAGCGCGGCACCCAGGACGAGGTGGTGTTGTCCTGCTCGTCGGTGAGCTTCTGCGCGAACGGCGCCGCGACGACGAGGACGACCAGCCAGAACACGAGGACCAGCCACTTGGCGCGCGGCCCGCAGACCAGCCACGCCGCTCCCGCGCGCGCCGGCCGTGGCCGCCCGCGCCTCGCCGTCGGCGGTTCCGGCGTTTCCGGCATCGGTTCCCCCGTCGCCCGCGCGCCTGAGGTGGACGGCCAGCATGGCACGGTGCGCACGGGTGCGGGAGGCCGTGCGCGGGCCTCGGTGGGACCGGGGCGGGCGGGCGGCGCGGGGCATGGCAGGCTTGGGGCATGGCCGCGCAGATCAACCCGAGCATCCTGTCCGCAGACTTCGCCCGCCTCGCCGACGAGGCGAAGGCCGTCGACGGGGCGGACTGGCTCCACGTCGACGTGATGGACAACCACTTCGTACCGAACCTCACCCTCGGGGTCCCGGTCGTAGAGTCCCTGGCACGGGCGACGGAGACGCCGCTGGACTGCCATCTGATGATTGAGGACCCCGATCGCTGGGCCCCGCAGTACGTCGAGGCGGGCGCGGGCTCGGTCACCTTCCACGCGGAGGCGGCCGCGGCGCCCGTACGGCTCGCGCGCGAGATCCGCGCGAAGGGGGCGCGCGCCTCCATGGCGCTCAAGCCCGCGACGCCGATCGAGCCGTACGAGGACCTGCTGCCCGAGCTGGACATGCTGCTGATCATGACGGTCGAGCCCGGCTTCGGCGGGCAGGCCTTCCTCGACATCATGCTCCCCAAGATCCGCCGCACCCGTGCGCTCATCGGCAAGCACGGCCTCGACCTGTGGCTCCAGGTCGACGGCGGCGTCTCCGCCGACACCATCGAGCGGTGCGCCGAGGCCGGCGCCGACGTCTTCGTCGCCGGGTCCGCGGTCTACGGCGCCGAGGACCCGGGCCGGGCGGTCCGCGCCCTGCGCGAGCGGGCCGAGGCGGCGACGGCGGACGCCGGGTGGGCCTGCGGCCACTGACCCGCGCCGGCGGACGGACCCCCTCCGCCCACGGCCGGACCCCCGCCCGCCGGACGGCCGGGGGCCCGCCCGGCCGACGGCTTGGCCACGGGAACGTGAACGCAGTCCATCAGGGCTGATCACGTACGCGGGATCTGCGAGGATGAACAACGCATCCAGGTGTACGAATGTCGTGATCAGCAGTGAGCAGTCGTGAGCAGTGAGGAGAGCGCCGTGTCGGCCATGTCGGCGGGTCGGTCAGCCATGCGGATGGGACCCGCGGAGCTGGTGCAGGCGGCGGCCATGGCCCGCCGCTTCTATCTCGAGGGCAAGTCCAAGATCCAGATCGCCGAGGAGTTCGGCGTCAGCCGCTTCAAGGTGGCCCGGGTCCTGGAGACGGCGCTCGAACGTGACCTTGTACGGATCGAGATCCGCGTGCCCGCGGAGCTGGACGCCGAGCGCTCGGACGCGCTGCGCGCCCGCTACGGCCTGCGGCACGCCGTCGTCGTGGAGTCCCCGACCTCCGCCGACGACCCCGGCGACTCCCCCGATCCGGAGAACCTCGGCGAGGTCGCGGCGGGACTCCTCGGCGAACTGGTGACCGAAGGCGACGTGCTCGGCCTCGCCTGGGGCCGCTCCACCATCACCATGGCGGCGGCCCTCGAATCGCTGCCGCCGTGCACGGTCGTGCAGCTCACCGGTGTGTACGACGCGGGGACCGCCGAGCGCGGCTCGGTCGAGGCCGTGCGCCGCGCCGCGCAGGTCTCCGGGGGCGACGCCCACCCCATCTACGCGCCGATGCTCCTGCCCGACGCGGCGACGGCCGCCGCGCTGCGCCACCAAACCGGCATCGCCCGCGCCTTCGAGTACTTCGACAAGGTGACCGTCGCCGCGGTGTCCATCGGCTCCTGGGAGCCCGGCATCTCCACCGTGCACGACATGCTCACGGACGAGGAGCGCGCGCACTACGCCTCCCTCGGCGTCGCCGCCGAGATGTCCGCGCACCTCTTCGACGCCGAGGGCCGCCGGGTCGGCCGCGACCTCGGCGAGCGCTGCATCACGGTCGAGGCGGACCGGCTGCGCCGCATCCCGGAGGTCGTCGCGATCGCCGGGGGCCAGCGCAAGGCGGCGGCCATCGACGCGGTGCTGCGCTCCGGGCTCGTGACCAGCCTGGTCACGGACACGGCGGCCGCCGACCGCCTCCTTGAGGCCGGACCCGCGCCGCGCCCCGCGCTCGACCGCGCGGACCCGGACGGGAGCTGAGCCGCCCGCCGGGCCGGTGCGTCCAGGCTGTGGCAGCATCGGGCCCATGATCGTTCGGTCGGCCGGGCGGGTGCTCGGCGCGCTGCTGGTCTGTCTCGCGGTGCTCACCGCGGGCTGCGGCACGGAGCGCGAGCAGGCCGGGCCCACGGCCTCGACGCCCGCCTGGGCGCAGGGCATGCCGACCGTCACGGCCGGCCGGCTGCCCGCCGAGGCCCGCCGCACCCTGCGCCTCATCGACGAGGGCGGGCCGTACCCGTACCCCAAGGACGGCACCGTCTTCGGCAACTTCGAGGGCGAGCTGCCGCGCAAGCCCCGCGGCTACTACCGCGAGTACACCGTCCGCACCCTCGGCGAGCGCGACCGCGGCGCCCGGCGCCTGGTCACCGGCCGCGCGGGCGAGACCTACTACACGGACGACCACTACGCGTCGTTCACGGCGGTGCTCAGATGACGGCAGCGGGAAGGTGAGGAAGGCGTGACGGTGACGGGGAGGCGCGAGCGTGACGGAGGCGCGGGCGTGACGGCGACGGTGACGGAGGCGGGAGCGTGACGGGGGCCGGCGGGCCGGACGGGCCGCTCGCGGGGGTGGCCGGGGCCGTGCGGGGCACCGGGTGGACCACGGTCGCCCTGGACCTGGGCGGCGTACGGGACAAGGGCGCGTTCATGGACCGGTGCGCCACCGCGTTCACGCTGCCGCGGTGGTTCGGGCGCAACTGGGACGCGCTGGCGGACTGTCTGACGGACCCGTCCTGGGCCCCGACGGCGCCCGGCCGCCTCGTGGTGGTCACCGGCTGGCAGGAGTACGCCCGCGAGGCGCCGGGGGAGTGGGAGACCGCCCAGGACGTCTTCGCCGCGGCGGTGGACCACTGGCGCGCCGCGGACGCGCCCCTGGAGGTCGTGCTCGCCCTGGGCGCCTAGGGCCGGTGCCGCCGCCGGGCAGGCGCGGCCCTTGGAGGATCCGACCAGGGCGTTCCGGGGGTGCCTGGGGGATCGTCCCAGGCGGCGCAGCACGTCCGGCATGGGACAATGAAGTACGTGCTTTTCCCCCGGCCGTCCGGTTCGGGGGCCACCTCTGATCGACTGGGATGAGCAGCACGTGCGTTTCCTCAATGACATCCAGCCTGCGTACGACCTGACGTACGACGACGTCTTCATGGTCCCGCGGCGCTCGGCCGTCGGCTCCCGCCAGGGCGTCGACCTCGCCTCGCCCGACGGCACCGGCACCACGATCCCGCTGGTCGTGGCCAACATGACGGCGATCGCGGGCCGCCGCATGGCCGAGACCGTCGCCCGCCGCGGCGGCCTCGTCGTCATTCCGCAGGACATCCCGATCGAGGTCGTCACCGAGGTCATCTCCTGGGTGAAGACGCGCCACCACGTCCTCGACACCCCCATCGTCCTCGCCCCCACGCAGACCGTCGCCGACGCCCTGTCGCTGCTGCCCAAGCGCGCGCACAACGCGGGCGTCGTGGTGGACGGCGACCAGCGGCCGGTCGGCGTGGTCACCGACACCGACCTGAACGGCGTGGACCGCTTCACGCAGCTCTCCGAGGTCATGTCGAAGGACCTCCTGCTGCTCGACGCGGACATTGACCCGCGCGACGCCTTCAACAAGCTGGACGGCGCCAACCGCCGCTACGCGCCCGCCGTCGACAAGGACGGCCGCCTCGCGGGCATCCTGACCCGCACCGGCGCCCTGCGCGCGACCCTCTACAAGCCCGCCGTGGACGCGAACGGCAAGCTCCGCGTCGCCGCCGCCGTGGGCATCAACGGCGACGTGGCGGGCAAGGCCAAGCAGCTCCTCGACGCCGGCGTGGACACGCTCGTCGTGGACACCGCGCACGGCCACCAGGAGTCGATGATCACCGCGGTCAAGGCCGTGCGCGCCCTGGACCCGGCGGTCCCGATCGTGGCGGGCAACATCGTCGCCGCCGAGGGCGTGCGCGACCTGATCGAGGCCGGTGCCGACATCATCAAGGTCGGCGTCGGACCGGGCGCCATGTGCACCACCCGCATGATGACCGGCGTGGGCCGCCCGCAGTTCTCCGCGGTCCTGGAGTGCGCCGCCGAGGCCAGGAAGTACGGCAAGCACGTCTGGGCCGACGGCGGCGTGCGGCACCCGCGCGACGTGGCCATGGCGCTCGCCGCGGGCGCGTCGAACGTCATGATCGGCTCCTGGTTCGCGGGCACGTACGAGTCCCCGGGCGACCTCCAGCAGGACGCGAACGGCCGCCTGTACAAGGAGTCCTTCGGCATGGCCTCGGCCCGCGCGGTGCGCAACCGCACGGCCGAGGAGTCCGCCTACGACCGCGCCCGCAAGGCGCTGTTCGAGGAGGGCATCTCGCACTCCCGCATGTTCCTCGACCCGGCGCGGCCGGGCGTCGAGGACCTGATCGACTCGATCATCGCGGGCGTCCGCTCGTCCTGCACCTACGCCGGCGCCGCCTCCCTGGAGGAGTTCGCCGAGAAGGCCACCGTCGGCATCCAGAGCGCCGCCGGATACGCCGAGGGCAAGCCGCTGCACGCAAGCTGGAGCTGACCCCTCCCGCCGCCCCGACGGCCCCCCGCGAGCACGCTCGCGGGGGGCCGTCGGCATGTTCCCGGAGCCCCTGGGCAGACGAGGAAACACGAGCTGCGAGTCCGTGCGCGCACCGGAGTGGAACGGGCGTCACGCAACGGACGAAATCGGGCGTCGCGCAACGGACGAAAGGGTCGGCGCAACAAAGCCCCGTCCGGGCGGCAGTCACGCAACGATCTTGTGCTGATGCGCAACGTTGCTGCATTTCGGCTGGGAAGCGCAACCCCTTAGAGTCGGGCGCTGTACGTGGCGTGGCGGGGACTGCCTGCTCGGTGGGTTCCCGTGTTCGCGCGGGCTGCCGTGGGGTCCCTGCCCACCGACCGGCAGCGATTAAGGAGCCAGCCCAGTGCTCGACCAGGGCGCACCCCCGCAGACCCGCCCACGCCCCCAGGGCGTCGGTGGGCTCGGCAGCCGAATGACGCGGCGCAAGCCGGTGGACCGCCTGATCGCCGAGGGTGGTCAGGGCGAGGGCGGCACGCTGCGCCGCACCCTCGGCATGTGGCAGCTCACCATGATCAGCATTGGTGCGACGCTCGGCACCGGCATCTTCGTGGTGCTCGGCGAGAGCGTCCCGAAGGCCGGCCCGGCCGTCACGATCTCCTTCGTGATCGCCGGTCTCACCGCCCTCTTCTCGGCCCTCTCCTACGCCGAACTGGCCGGCTCCATCCCGGTCGCGGGCTCCTCCTACTCGTACGCATACGCAACGATGGGCGAACTCGTCGCCTGGGTCTGCGGCTGGTGCCTGGTCCTGGAGTACGGCGTGTCCGTCGCGGCCGTCGCCGTCGGCTGGGGCGAGTACCTGAACGAGCTGCTCGACGGCACCATCGGGGTCACCATCCCGGACGCCCTCTCCGCGGCGCCCGGCGAGGCCGACGGGACCTTCATCAACCTGCCCGGCCTGATCGTGGTGCTGCTCGCCATGGTCTTCCTGCTGGGCGGTGCCAAGGAGTCCGCCCGCGCCAACACGATCATGGTCATCGTGAAGATCGCGGCCCTGATCCTGTTCTGCGCCGTCGGCTTCACGGGCTTCAAGTCCGGCAACTACTCCGACTTCATGCCGCTCGGCGTCGCCGGGGTCAGCGCGGCCGGGGCCAGCCTGTTCTTCTCGTACATCGGCTTCGACGCCGCCTCCACCGCCGGTGAGGAGGCCAAGAACCCGCAGCGCGACCTGCCGCGCGCGATCATGCTCTCGCTGATCATCGTGACCGCGCTGTACGTCCTGGTCGCCGCGGTCGCCGTCGGCGCCTGGAACTGGAAGGACTTCGAGGGCTCCGAGGCGTCGCTGACCGCGATCATGAACGACGTCACGGGCCAGACCGTCTGGGGCACGCTGCTCGCCGCCGGCGCCGTCATCTCCATCGCCAGCGTCGTCCTGACCGTGCTCTACGGCCAGACCCGCGTGCTCTTCGCGATGTCCCGCGACGGCCTCGTGCCCAAGGCGTTCGCCCGGGTCAGCGGCAAGACCGGCACGCCCCGCGTGAACACCGTCCTGGTGTCGCTGTTCTGCGGCGCCCTCGCCTCGGTCGTCCCGCTCGGCAAGCTCGTCGACGCCACCAGCATCGGCACGCTCTTCGCCTTCGGCCTGGTCAACATCGCCGTGATCGTGCTGCGCCGCACCCGCCCGGACATGCCCCGCACCTTCCGGGTGCCGCTCGGCTGGCTCTTCCCGGTGCTCGGCTTCGGCTTCTGCGCCTACAACATGTACAACCTCGACGCGGTCACCTGGGCGGTCTTCGGTGTCTGGATGGCCGTCGGGCTCGTGTTCTACTTCCTGTACGGGATGCGCCGCTCCCGTCTGGAGACCGAGTCCGCCGCCGGGGAGGTCTCCACAGCGAAGTGACCCGCGTGCAGCGCCACGCAGAAAAGTGAACGACCCCCTGTGCGACTGAACGATCTCGACGAACGCATCGTGCACGCCCTCGCCGAGGACGCCCGCCGCTCCTACGCCGACATCGGCCAGCTCGTCGGCCTGTCCGCGCCCGCCGTGAAACGGCGCGTGGACAGGCTGCGGGCCACCGGAGCCATCACCGGCTTCACCGTCCGCGTCGACCCGGCCGCGCTCGGCTGGGAGACCGAGGGGTTCATCGAGATCTACTGCCGGCGCAACACCTCGCCGGAGGCGATCCAGCGGGGTCTGGAGCGGTACCCCGAGATCGCGTCCGCCTCCACCGTGACCGGGGAGGCGGACGCGATCGTGCAGGTCTTCGCCGCGGACATGCGGCACTTCGAGCGGGTGCTGGAGCGGATCGCGGGGGAGCCGTTCGTCGAGCGGACCAAGTCGGTGCTGGTTCTCTCGCCGCTGATGCGCCGTTTCTCCTCCGGTTCCCCCGCCTAGAGGGTTGCCTCGTCCGGGGTTTCGCGACTGCGGGCGCGTTGGGGCTGGTCGCGCCCGCGCGGCGGAGCCGCACATGGAAACAGCCCCGCGCCCCTTCGGGGGGCTCCTCAGCGGCCCTCGGGGTACGGCACCTTCCACGGGGTCACGTGGAAGTCGCCCGTGCCCTGCCTGACCTTCTCGAACGGCGCGGCGCTGGTGCACTTCGTCAGCTTCTTCGTGCCGTCGGGGCCGCCGGTCGCGGCCCAGCTGTAGCCGAGCCGGTCCTGCTTGCCCTGGTCGTGGACGCTGAAGCCGACGCGGCTGCCCTTCATCCTCCCGATGTTGGTCCTGGTGATGATGCCCGTCGCCGACGCCACCTTGCCGCCGGTCAGCAGGCAGTCGATGCGGCCCTCGGCCCAGCCGCCCTTGCCGCCGGGCCGGTCCAGGTGCACGAACCTGAAGGTGCCGGTGGCCTTCGTCGGGTCGGCGTTGTGGCGCTTCGCCAGATGCGCGTCGAAGGTGAACGTCACGTCCTCCGTCGTCCTGCGGAACAGCTTCGCCGAACCGGTCAGCGCGGCGGCCTCCCGCGGCTTCGCCTCGGCGGCCCGCGCCGGGCGCGTACCGTCCTCGCCGGACGCCACGGCGACGGCCGCCGTGCCCGCGGTGAGCAGGAGCGCGGCGCCCACGGCGAGGGCGCGGGTGCTGGAGCGGGTGAAGGTGACACGGCTCACGGGAAGACCTCCGTCGGTCGGGCGGCCCCGGTCGTTCCGGGTGACCTCACGATCTCCCGGAGCGGGGCCCCGGCACGTCGCGCCCGAGGCTGCTCTCCGCTTCCGCCGCGCGGGGGAGGCGCCGGACACCCGGCTGCGCCGCGAGGCGGACACCCCCGCGACCCCAGCGGTACGCGGTCCGTACGCGGTCCGTACGCCTCCCTTACGCGGCCCGTACGCCCGTACGCAACGAATCGCCGCCGGAGCGCCCCGACGCGCAACGGATCGCGCAGGCGGGCGCAACGGTCGTGTCTTGTCCCGCCAGTCCCGCGAAACGTACGGTCTATCCGACTCACTCACCCCTTTTCCCCGCGTCCCCGAGGTCAGCCATGCCGTCGCTGCGCACCGCCCTGCTCCAGAGCTCGGGGCGTCCCGGTTCTGTCGCCGCCAACCTCAAGGCCCTGGACGAGGCCGCCGCCCGCGCCGCCGCGGCCGGGGCGCGGCTCCTGGTGACGCCGGAGATGTTCCTGACGGGCTACGCGATCGGCGCCGACGTGCCGCGCCTGGCCGAGCCCGCGGACGGCGAGGCGGCCGACACCGTCGCCGAGATCGCGGCGCGCCACGGCCTTGCCGTCGCCTACGCCTACCCGGAGCGCGACGGCGAGGACGTCTTCAACGCCGTCCAGCTCATCGGCGCCGACGGCACGCGCCTGGCCAACTACCGCAAGACCCACCTCTTCGGCTGCTTCGAGCGCGACCACTTCACGCCGGGCGAGCAGGCCGTCGTCCAGGCCGAGCTCGACGGCCTCACGGTCGGCCTGATGATCTGCTACGACGTGGAGTTCCCGGAGAACGTCCGCGCGCACGCCCTCGCGGGCACCGACCTGCTGCTCGTCCCCACGGCGCAGATGCACCCCTTCCAGTTCGTCGCCGAGTCCGTCGTGCCGGTGCGCGCCTTCGAGAGCCAGATGTACGTCGCGTACGTCAACCGCGTCGGGCAGGAGGGCGAGTTCGAGTTCGTCGGCCTGTCCACGCTCGCCGGGCCCGACGGCGTGGCCCGCGCCCGGGCCGGGCGCGGCGACGAGCTGGTGTTCGCCGACGCCGACCCGGAGTTCCTCGCCGCCTCCCGCGAGGCCAACCCCTACCTGCGCGACCGCCGCCCCGGCCTGTACGCGTCCCTGATCTGACACCTCCCCCGCACGAGCTTTTCGTACCTTGCCGCAAGGAGTCCGTACCCCATGACGTCCACGGTGCCCACCGCCGTCCAGCACACCGACGCTCCCCCGGACGTCGTCCAGGGGCACCCCCTGCCGCCCATCACCATGTTCGGGCCGGACTTCCCGTACGCCTACGACGACTTCCTCGCGCACCCGGCCGGCCTCGGCCAGATACCCGCGACCGAGCACGGGGCCGAGGTCGCCGTCATCGGCGGTGGCCTGTCCGGCATCATCGCGGCGTACGAGCTGATGAAGATGGGCCTCAAGCCCGTCGTCTACGAGGCGGACCAGATCGGCGGCCGGCTGCGCACCGTCGGCTTCGACGGCCCCGAGGCCGAGGGTTTGACGGCGGAGATGGGCGCGATGCGCTTCCCGCCGTCCTCCACGGCGCTCCAGCACTACATCGACCTGGTGGGCCTGAAGACCCGGCCGTTCCCGAACCCGCTCGCCGAGGCGACGCCGTCGACCGTCGTCGACCTGAAGGGCGAGTCGCACTACGCCGAGACCATCGACGACCTGCCGCAGGTCTACCGCGACGTGGCCAAGGCGTGGGCCGACTGCCTGGAGGAGGGCGCGGACTTCTCCGACATGAACCGCGCGCTGCGCGAGCGCGACGTGCCGCGCATCCGCGAGATCTGGGCGAAGCTCGTCGAGAAGCTCGACAACCAGACGTTCTACGGCTTCCTCTGCGAGTCCGAGGCCTTCAAGTCCTTCCGCCACCGCGAGATCTTCGGCCAGGTCGGCTTCGGCACCGGCGGCTGGGACACCGACTTCCCCAACTCCATCCTGGAGATCCTGCGCGTCGTCTACACCGAGGCCGACGACCACCACCGCGGCATCGTCGGCGGCTCCCAGCAGTTGCCGCTGCGGCTGTGGGAGCGCGAGCCGCAGAAGATCACGCACTGGCCGCTCGGCACCTCCCTGGCGTCGCTGCACGAGAACCGCGCGCCGAAGCCGGCCGTGACCCGGCTGCACCGCACCGCGGGCAACCGCGTCACCGTCACCGACGCGCACGGCGACATCCGCACCTACCGGGCCGTGATCTTCACCGCCCAGTCCTGGATGCTGCTCTCCAAGATCGAGTGTGACGACTCGCTGTTCCCCATCGACCACTGGACGGCGATGGAGCGCACCCACTACATGGAGTCGAGCAAGCTCTTCGTGCCGGTGGACCGGCCGTTCTGGCTGGACAAGGACGAGGAGACCGGTCGTGACGTCATGTCGATGACGCTCACCGACCGCATGACCCGCGGCACCTACCTGCTGGACGACGGCCCGGACAAGCCCGCCGTCATCTGCCTCTCCTACACCTGGTGCGACGACAGCCTGAAGTGGCTGCCGCTGTCGGCGAACGAGCGCATGGAGGTCATGCTCGACTCGCTCGGCAAGATCTACCCGAAGGTCGACATCAGGAAGCACATCATCGGCAACCCGGTGACCGTGTCCTGGGAGAACGAGCCCTACTTCATGGGCGCGTTCAAGGCCAACCTGCCGGGCCACTACCGCTACCAGCGGCGCCTGTTCACGCACTTCATGCAGGACCGCCTCCCCGAGGACAAGCGCGGCATCTTCCTCGCGGGCGACGACATCTCCTGGACGGCGGGCTGGGCCGAGGGCGCCGTGCAGACCGCGCTGAACGCCGTGTGGGGCGTCATGCACCACTTCGGCGGCGAGACCGACCCGACGAACCCCGGCCCCGGCGACCTCTACGACGAGATCGCGCCGGTCGAGCTGCCGGAGGACTGAGGCCCCCGGCTCCGCTCAGATGCCCGCCGCACGCGCCGCCGCGTACACCTCGGCGGCGACGTCGGTGAGCTCCTTCGCGTCGCGCACGCCGCTCTGGAGGTCGACGAGGATCTCCTCCAGACCCACCTCGGCGTGCGCGGCCAGGTCCTCGACGATCTGGTCGACGCTTCCCTGGAAGGGGGAGCGGTCGGCGCCGTCGTACGGCTCGGGCGTGTAGCGGGCGTTCACGCGCAGCACGGTCCGCAGGGGCCGCTCGCGGCCGCGCTCGGCGGCCGCGTCCCGCACCCGGCGCCACTGCTCGGCGAGCGCGGCGGCGCCCGTGGCCACGGGCATCCAGCCGTCCGCGCGGTCCACCAGGCGGCGCAGGGCGCGCGGGCTGCTCGCGGGCAGCAGGACGGGGATGGGCCGCGCGGGCTTCGGGCCCACCTCGGCGGACGCGATCCGGGTCAGCTCGCCCTCGTACGCCACCGGGTCCGGGCCCCACACCGCGCGGCACACGTCGATCAGCTCGTCGAGCACCTTGCCGCGCCGCTCGAAGGGGGCCACCGAGGCCGCCGCGTACTCGTCCAGGGACCAGCCGGTGCCGAACCCCGCCACCACCCGGCCGCCGCTGGCCGCGTCGAGCGACGCCAGCGAGCGGGCGAGCTGCAACGGCACGTGCAGCGGGGCCACCAGGACGCTGGTGCCGAGCCGGGCCCGCTCGGTGGCCGCGGCGGCGAGCGTGAGCGTGACCAGCGGGTCGGCGACCGAGCGGTAGCTGTCCGGCCAGGGCAGCCCCGGGACGCCGAAGAGGCCCTGCGTGGGCAGGTCCGGGAACAGGACGCGCTCGAAGACCCACAGGCTGTCGAAGCCGGTCCGCTCGGCGGCGCGGGCCACGTCGGGGACGTCGCGCCCCAGGTCGGTCCACTTCATCTGCGGAAGGCCGAGCCCCAGTCGGGTCGCCATGGATGTCCTCCAGTGTCGGGCTGCGTCGGGTCGCGGTCGAGCGGTGCAACGTACAACGCGTGCACGGAGGTTCAGGAGGCTGCCGTTACCGGCGTGGCTGGATCCGGTGGGCGGGCGGTGCGGGGTGAGCCGGTGGGCGGTGTGGAGCGGGTCGGTGGGGGCGCGGGGGAGTCGGTGGGGGTGCGGGGCGATCCCGTGGGCGGTGCGGCGTGGGTCAGTCCGGCAGCGGGGTGAGCAGCATCCGCCCCACCACGCCCACCGCCCCGTCCAGCCGCTCGCGCAACTCCTCGGCGACGCCCGGGAACGGGCGCAGCGTCCACAGGGTCCGCGCGGCCGACCAGGCGCCGTCGCGGGCCCGCTCCAGGCTCCAGGAACCGAGCAGATGGGTCAGCGGATCAGCGACCTGGAACACGTCCGGGCCCGGCATCAGCTCCTCGCGGACCCGCTCCTCCAAGGCGACGAGGATGTCGCCCACGCGGTCGAACTCGTCCTCCAGGTCGGCCGGTTCGCAGCCGACGCTGTGGCAGGTGTCCACGACGGCGAGCGCCAGGTCGTGGCCGATGTGCGCGTTGATGCCCGCCAGGGCGAACCGTTCGGAGTAGCATCCCATCCATGTCGCAACTCGCACGGCGCGCGGGCATCGCTGTGGCTGCCCGCCACGCCCCCCGGGTAGTAGGTGCTATCCGACTCAGCCGGTACAACGACGCATCAACCTCCCCCGAAGTGCAAGAGGAGATGATCACTCTCGCCGCCCACCGCATCGGAGGAGTCCTCGTCGGGTGGGCGAAGGACATTGACGTATCAGCACTGAAGACGTCCCCATGGGAGCGGGAAGAACTTCTCTACTGGCTAGAGCGACCGGAAGAGTGGGATGTACTCGTCTGGCAACGTATGGACCGCGCTGTACGGTCCATGGCCGATATGGCAAACCTGGGACGTTTCGCCAAGCAGTATGGTAAGCGGCTCGTCTTCGCTTCAGGACCCGGCGGAGACATGCTCGAACTCGACTTCGGTTCAGCAATGTCTGAACTGATCATGCTGATTCTGGCCTTCGCTGCCCAACTCGAAGGACAGACCATCGTCGAGCGAAACCAGGGTGCTGCGGCTCGTCTCCAAGCTCTCGGCAGGTGGGCAGGTGGCCCGGTGCCTTACGGCTTCCAGCCCGTCCGGAAAACTTTCCCTGACGGCAACGAGGGTTGGTGGTTGGGAGAGCACAAGGAGACAGCCGATATCCGTCGCGCAGCTATCGCGCGAGCTATCGCGCGGAAATCGTTCAACTCAATCACTGATTGGCTTATTGAATCGGGTGCCGTCACCCCCGCGAATCACAGGGCCAGACTCGCAGGACGCGAAGAGGACCCGGAAAGCCGGTGGATGCCGACCACCGTTCGTTCAATGCTTATGTCCGCACTAAACCGCGGGCACCTCGTCACGCGCGAGGGAACTACGGTACGTAATGCTGACGGCAGCCCCGTACTTCAGGGAGAGGCGCTCATCAGTGACGAGACAGCCCGGGAGTTGGACGAGGCTTTGAAGGAGATGGCCGTCGAAGCGCTCCAGGTCCCGCGTCGGCGCGACGCGCATGAGCTACTGGGCGTCCTGGTCTGTCACTGGTGCATCGGCAACATGCACACCGGCTCGCGCACGGAGGGCGACGGGACGCGGACTGGTGTCTTTCGCTGCAACAGCAGCCGTCATGGTAAGGAAGCCCCGAAGCCCACGGTTACGCGGTCGATAACAGTTGCGTGGGTACATGCTGAGTTCATCCGCCGGTTTGGGTTCATGCGACAGACGCAGATTGTGCGCACGCCGGGCGTCGACCACCGCGCGGAGATCGCAGAGTTGGAGACGAACCTAGAAGAGCTAGGAAACCGCCTCCCCCAGATGCGTGGTGCCGCTGCTGACGTCGTAATGAGGCAGATGAATGGTATCGCGGAGCGACTGGAGCAACTGCGGAGCGTCCCCGTAGAGCCACCGAGGGTCCAAGAAATCGAACTCGATACGACGTGGGGTGACGCCTTCCATGAGGCGAGTGACGAGGAGCGTCGGCAGATCATGCTCTCCCTGAACGTCCGCGTCACGGTGGGCCCTCCGACGGGATGGCGACGCCCGATTGAGGAGCGGCTGACGATGGAGATTGATCGCCCTGACCCTGAGTCGGACGAGATCGAAGAAGCAAGGCACCAAGCGACGCTGTAGCGGACGCAGAATAGCCCCTCTCCAGACCCGGAGAGGGGCTCTTTGTCATCCAGTCGACGGGTTACTCCACGGGCCGGCTGGGGGCCGCTCAGGGAGCTTGGCGCCCGGTCGGCGTAGATACCACTGCACGAACTCTCGAATGACGCGCCCCCGCGGACTGCGCCCCGTGGGGTGCATGGTCTTCGCAGCCTGGAGAAGCGGCTCCCATTCGTCGTCAGGCATGCGCACGCGCCGGGCCTTGTCGTACTCGTTCTCTTCGACGTCCATGCGCAGACGGTAGCTCGGTTGTGGCCACAAACACAAGCCGCCCAAGGCTTGCGTTTGTGGCCACAAGGTGGGTAGTTTTGTGGCCACAAGAGCAGCACGCCGAAACGGCGAACGCCCCGCAGTCCTGGCAGACCATCACGGGGCGTTCGTCCTCCACAGAGGAGTCCCCATCATGACGCACGCGACCCCCGTTGTCCTCGTCATCGGCAACACGAGCACCGCTGACACCCTGAGCGACCTCACCGCGCTCGCCTTTGACGCTGCGGATCGGCTTCGCCTTCACGCAGTCGTCGCGGTCGGCATGGAGCACAACGTCGACGACTACGCGGGCGTGGTGCTTGACCCCTCTTGGCTCGACTCGACGTCGGCCGCCGTGCTCGGCGCGGAAGCGATGGAGCGGGACATGTGCGTGATGACCCCGGAGGAGCTGCATGCGACGTTCGAGCCCACCCGCGCATGCACCCACTGTGGCGCTGTCCGCCCGAGCGCCCGCCCGCGCCTCATTGGCGGGACGTGGACGCCTAGTGTCTGCGGAGGGTGCGCTCAGGCGTCCGCGGTACATCGCTCGCTAGCGCACGCTGCGTAGTCAAGGTGGTGGATGGGCGCGCACCGGGGCAACCCGGAGGCGCGCCCCCGCTCCTGGCGGGCGTCGACTCTCGCCGTCGAAGCGGAATCGTCCTCCTCGTTCGTTACCGTTTCGGTACCTTGGGAGCCGTCACACTCCGATCGGCTTCCGGGCGCGCTCATCGCTGACCAGCGGGAACGCCAAACCTAGTGCCAAAGTGTCAAACTAACTGCCTTCTCAGCTTTCTCTCTAACGCGCATTAGAAGAAAGTTGAGAAGGCAGTTAGTTTGACACTTTGGCATCGGGTTTGTCCGCGTCGGCCGTTCGTAACTCTCCGTGCCGCCGGAGGAGGAAGCCGACGTACAGCGGGGCTGTGGGCCCCCATCGGGATCAGGTAACGAACATGCAACGATGCACACCTTGATGCCAATAGGCCGGAGACCTATCAGGGGCCTGAACAGGCATTATCTACGTCTGTCGCTCTGTGTCACTGTCACACTCACGACACTACATAAGTAGGGGGAAGTGCAACGTACCCCCCCGCCGCGCGCTCCGTGATTCCGCCCGGGGCTTGCGCGATGGAATGGGTGGCGTAGAGCGCCGCGCGGATGGCCCCCTCCTCTCGCCTCCGTGACGCTGCGCTCCGCCGCCCATTCACCCTCTTCAAAGCGCCGCCGAGTCGCGGCGCGCTTTTTGTTGGCCTCCGGAGACAGGTCGTCAGAATAACCCGAAGGAGAAGACATGAACGAGGCTGTACCGCACTCCCAGACGTGCGTCAGATGCGGAGACACGAAGCCTTTCGACGCTGCGCACTTCCACCGCGACGCCATGGCCCGGTACGGGTTGAAGGCGACGTGCCGTCAATGCAGTAACTCAGCCGAGCGCAGACGCTACGCGTCCAATGCCGACGAGATCCTTGAGCGAGCGCGCAAGCGCCGTTCAGAGCGCGCGGCTTACTGGGAGACTCAAGCGCACTGGAACGCGGCCTGATGGCCGCTCAGACCCTGCCATGGGCCCGTCACTACTGAGTGACGGGCCTTACGTATGAGAGGACACGTACAGCATGCGAGAAACAAGCAATCCCCTCCTTCGGGAGGCGTGGGCGACAGTGCCCGAAGTAGCGAAGGCACAGGAGCGCTACGAGGCGGCCGTGAAGCTCCGTCGCGGATTCGCCCCGGGAAAGACACCCGCAGAGGCTCTGACGGCCGTTAGGGACGCGGCTATCGCCACCTTTCAGGAGACCGGCAAGTGGTCGTCGACGTTCGCGAGGGATGCGGCGAAGGCGCACGCTGAGGCTCTCGTCTGGGAGGCTGAGAGCATCGCCCTGTGGCGCTTGGAGGAGTCCACGAAGATGACTGCGGAGTTCCTGCGAAACTCCCTCTCCGCTGACGCCTTGGAGCATCTCGGCGGCCGACTAGAGGAGATCCTGGACACCGCGAAGGCCGCGGGCGAGGCACTGGGGGGCGTCACGACCGCGGAGCAGGCCATCGAAGCGGGCGCGGATGCCCTCGACGCATGGCGTCGCTTGACGTCATTACTGAAGGACTATCGAAACGTCCGCGCGGCTCAGTGGGACGTCCTTCGTGCCGTGACCGGGGAGGACGAGCGGGCGCGAATGCGCATGTGGCGCGCGCAGGGCCACGGGGAGATCAAGGGCGTACGAGTCGACGACATCCCGGCGCACATCGTCGACGGAATGCGCTCCGGCACTTACGACGCCGAGTTCCTCGTGTGGGTCGCGCAGAGTGGCACGGGCTACGTCCCGACGTCGTATGACGACCTGGAGGCGGAAGTCATGGCAGCGACGGAGCCCGTCGCCTACGACGACCACGGCCCCCTCATCGACATCTCCCCGCGCGTCGTGCCGATCCGTGAACCACGGCCGGCACAAACCTACGCGCACTCGCGCACGCCGCACCTGGACGCCTCGCAGCCGACACCCGCAAAGACGAAGGCGAACGCTGCTTACCCGGACCGCGAGCCGTCGACTACTGACTACCTCTAGGAGCACCCGTGAACGAACTCACCCCCGAGCAGGAGCGCGACAACGCGCTTGCTGAACTCGCGCGAGTCCGCGCGGCTCTCTCCGTCGGCCTGTCGGTCGAGCAGTCCGCACGCCTCCAGGGCTCGACACCGGAGGAGTTGGAAGCGGACGCACAGACGTTGGCCGCAGAGTTCGGCCTGACGTCCCCGCCCGCTCCTGTGCACCGATCCGGCGGGGACCGTGGCCCGGACATCGGTAACGGTGCCGGGACTGTCGCAGGTGGTGCTGAGCGCTACCGAACGAAGCACCCGCAGCGTGAGACGCGTGCAGACGAGCAGCAGCGTCGCACAAATCCCTTCCATGAGCGGACCTACACCGTAGAGAACCGATGACGTCAACGCTCATCTTCGACGAGTGTGCGTCGACCCATCCGCAGGGCTAACGCCTACGCCAGAACCTGAGCGCGTCCGCCCAGGCGCGCACAACGTGGGCCAGACTGCGCAAGATGAGTGGGCGTTCGGCTGGGGCGGAACCACGCAGGGCCACGCACACAAGGGCAACAGCAGTCAGGCACAGCACCGTGAAGCAGTAGGCGAGCACGGTAAGGGGATCAAGCACGGGCCACACGAGCAGTCCTCCACGA
Organism: Streptomyces sp. CC224B; assembly: GCF_030010595.1. Taxonomy (NCBI): domain Bacteria; kingdom Bacillati; phylum Actinomycetota; class Actinomycetes; order Kitasatosporales; family Streptomycetaceae; genus Streptomyces; species Streptomyces sp. CC224B. The sequence continues at coordinate 42,147 of NZ_JASCXL010000030.1, forward strand.
CAACAGAGCCGTCCTCGTGGAGGTGCTAAGGCAGCGTCCCCAACGAGGCAGACGGCAGCCTGCCTTACCGCAGTGCCCGCGCTCACTGCGTCCGTCGTCGTGACGGTCCGTTGAGGTCGTGAGACCTACTGACGTTGTACGTGCTGTCGATCGCGGGTTGACCCTCACTAGTCGGGTCGGTGCCTTAGCTACAGACGTCTTGGACTCATCGGTCAGCACTGCTGACGGCGTCTTGGCACTCCCAATCGTACAACGAACCGCAGGCGCAACGCAGTTGATAGCCCCACCCCAGGGGAGTGACCCGAGGTGGGGTCGATCGGAAGACCGTTAAGGTGCTGGTCCTCTCTGTCTGTACGGGTCTGGGGGAAGTGGACACGGACGCCATAAGGGCCCCTTGGGCGCCCTCTGGCGGCTCCTGGACCCGCCTCCGCACCACGGATGCGAGGGGGCGTGTCTACGGAACGATCAAGCGGGACGCGCAAGATCAACTATTTACCGTAACAAGCCGCAGGTCAGATACCTGAAAGCGTGACGAAGCATCTGCGGTTCGTGCTGAACTCTTGACCTTCGAAAGCCCCGAGCGGACGCGCTCTGGGGCTTTTTCTATGCCCGAAAGAGATATCAATGAATGCTGACGACGCTTGCGCTAGAGACGGGTGCCGATTCCATGTGGAACACGTCCTTATAGGTAACATGGCGTTGCCAGCCATGTATTGCGGAGACGGGTGTCGAGACTACGAATGGTTGCGCAAGGCCGTTGAGAACGCGGCCCCAACACCTGATATTGGCGAAGCAACGCGATGCCTAGACGCGTTGCGGAGGTTGTTGGACGGCCGTTCGGAGCCGTTTGACGTCTGCAACATCCTCGGAAGTCTCCATGGCTGCTGATCTGGATATAGTCGGCGGTGCCGCTGTTGACGTCGTTCCTGTCGTCCCCAATTTCCACCGCAAGCTAAAGGAGGCTGTCCTCCCCGCTGCGGACCGCGTAGGCGTCGACGCAGGTCAGAAGATGGGTGAGCGTATGGCACAGGCCATGCGCGCCACGCTGACCGGCTCCGGTGACCGTATAGGCAATGCTCTCGGTGACGCCATTGGTGACGCTCTAGCGCGTCGGATTGTGACTGCGATACCCAACGCAATCAACGACGGGGGGCGAGCGGCGCGCGCCGCTTCAACACGACAGGGAGATGACAACGCCGGGGCGTTTGGGAGAGCATTCCGGAGCAGGCTTCAGGCCGCGTTCCGCAACCTCCCGCGGGCGGATGTTCGCCTTGCGACAACGGGCTTCGATGCTGATTTGGCTCGCGTTCGGTCTCGGCTTGAAACCCTTTCCGGTAAACGAGTAGGTATTGACGTCGACGCTGCTAGTGCGTTGGCGGAAATGGAGGCTCTCGACGCCGAGCTTGCACGGTTGGGGAGTCGGTCTCCCAACGTACAGGTTCGTACAGATATCGCTGCGGCGCGCGCTGAAATCGCAGCCATGCAGAGCGCTGTTAACGGTCTCGATCGCGACGACGTCAATGTCCGCGTTAAAGCCAATACGGCGCCCGCGATGGCGTCCCTTACGGCTCTCGGCGTCGCTCTCGGCGGCGTAGCAGCGCTCCCCGTCTTCCCTGTCGCAGCCGCGGGTCTCGGTGCCATCGCGTCCATGGCCACCGTCGCGGCTGTCGGCGTCGGCTCGCTCGCCCTGGCGGGCGGGCTGGCTGTAAAGCGTGTGGCGTCCGCGCTCCAGGCAAAGACAGCAGCCGAACAGGAATCGACTCGCGCTTCAGAGACCGGAGCTGCTACCCAGGTCCGTGCCGCTCAGCGTGCTCTTCAGATGGCGTCCGCTCAGCAGTCGCTAGCAGCCGCTCACCGGAACGCGTCGCGCCAGATTGCTCAGGCCAACCGCGCCGTGGAGGACGCTCAACGCGCACTCGCGGACACCACCCGCCAGGCCACTCGTCAGGTTGCGGACGCGGAACGAGCCGTCGCGGAGGCCGCTCAGCGGGCCGCGGAGCAGCGTCGGCAGGCAGCACGGAACGTGGAGCAGGCAGAGCGCTCCCTCGCCGACGCCAAGAGGGCCGCGCGTCAGGCGGAGGACGATCTCACACAGGCCCGTGCGACCGCTGCCCAGCAGCTAGCGGACCTGGAGGACCGGCTCGTCGGCGGCCGGCTCGCACAGCGTGACGCCACCCTGCGCGTGCAGGAGGCGGAACTCGAACTCCAGAAGACACAGCAGCAGTACGACTTGGGCAAGGCCACTCAGCTACAGCTCGACCGCGCCCGCCTCGCCTACGACCAAGCCGTCCAGGGCGCCAAGGAGCAGGGAGACAGCCTCAAGGATCTTGAGAAGGAGGCGGAGAAGGCTCGCAAGGAGGGCGTCGCCGGGAACGACGACGTCAAGCGTGCGGCCGATGCCGTCGCCGACGCACAGCGCCGCGTCCGCGAGGAGACGCGCGCCGTCGCGGACGCTCAGCGCGAGGCAGCTCGGGAGCAGGTGGAGGCCGCTCAGCGGGTCGCCGATGCTCACCAGGGCCTCGTCGACGCGCAGGAGCAGGCGGCCCGCAGCGTCGCCGACGCTCAGCGCAAGGTCAAGGATGCCGTCCGCGGTGTCGCTGAGGCGCAGGTCCAGGCTGCGGAGTCCATCGAGGCCGCGGAGCGCGGTGTCGAGTCGGCACGGCTGTCCGGCGTCGACACCACCGCAAAGGCCGCGAGTAAGACGGACGACTACCGCAAGGCACTCCAGAAGCTCTCACCGGCACAGCGGGATCTCTTCGACGCTATCGCGGGGCCAAAGGGCCTTACGTCGGCGTACAAGGAATGGGCGAAGAGCGTCGAGCCTGACGTCCTGCCCATTTTCACGCGGGCGGTAACCGGGGCGAAGAATTCACTTCCGGGACTCACGCCGCTTGTCCGTGAATCTGCTCGTGCGGTATCCGACCTTCAAAGGGCGGCGTCCCGGCAAATTAAGTCGCCGTTCTGGCAGGACTTCAAACAAGGCATAGCCAAGAGCGCGTATCCTGCAATTACGGGTCTCGGCCGCGCCTTCGGTAACATCTTCAAGGGCATAGCAGGAATCATTAACGCTTTCCTGCCCCACATGGACACGATCGCGGACAAGTCCGATTCGATCACTGCCCGCTTCGCGAAATGGGGGACGTCGCTCAAGGGTTCGCCGGAATTCGAGCGCTTCCTCGACTATTCCGACGAAATGGGCGGCGTCCTAGCTGACACGCTAGGCGATGTCGGACGAGCGATATACGAGATAGCGCGTGCACTGAGTCCGATGTCAGGCCCTGTGCTTGAATTCATTGGGGCCATGGCGTCGGGGCTTGCCGACTTCGCCGAGACATGCCCGATTGCTGTACAGGCTCTGTGGGCCTTGATCATCGCCAACCGGGCGTGGAATCTGGCGCTGGGCGTCACTGCATTCGTCATGCGACAGCTCCCCATCTTCCGCGTCATCATGCTCATTGGGCTACTGGCTGCCGGACTCGTATATGCCTACAAGAAGTCAGAGACATTCCGTCGGATCGTCGACGGCGCCTGGGCTGGAATCCGGAAGGCGGCGGAGGCGGCATGGAAAAGCGGGTTGAAGCCAGCATTCGACGGGATCGTCAGCGGCGCCAAGAGTGTGGGGCGCTTCGCGACGTGGCTGTGGCGCGAGGCGATTAAGCCCGCTTTTGATGCGATATCGACGGCCGCGAAGATCCTTGTAGCCGTAATCGTCGTGGCCTTCGTGGCGCCCATCGTTATTGCTTTCGAGGCGCTGGCGGGTACCGCTAAATGGCTGTGGCGTGAAGGGATGTCTCCGGCTTTCGACGGAATTTCGGACGCCGCGGGGGCACTCTGGGAATACGGCATCAAGCCTGCTGCGGAGGCTATCGGAGGTGGTCTCCGTCGTGTGGGTCGGATCGGTAAGGCTCTGTACGAGAAGACCCTAGCTCCCGCGTTCCGCGGAATCCGGCGCGCGCTCGGAGCCCTATACGACAATGGGATCAAGCCGACAGGTGCCCGCATTGGCGAGGCTTTCCGGGTGGTCGGGCGGGTTGGCAAAGCGCTCTATGAGAAGACGCTTGCTCCTGCTTTCCGGGGAATCGGCGCCGCAGGACGACGGCTGCACGAGAAGGCGATTAAACCCGCGTTCAGCGGGATTTCCTCCGCCGCGTCCTTCCTCTGGCGGAAGGGACTGCGCCCGGCTTTCGACCGGATCAAGGAGGGTGTCCGCCTCGTCGGCGAGGCCTTCAGATCCGCGAAGAAGATTATCGGTGAAGTTTGGCGCGGCGTTGCTGGTGTAGCCGCCCGTCCCGTTAACTTCGTGATCCGTACCGTATACACGAATGGGATTAAGAAGGTCTGGGACAAGGTTGCGAAATTCGTTGGACTAGGCAAGCTGCCCGTCGCTCCGAAGCTGCTTCCAGAGAATCCGAAGCTCCTTGAGGCTGGTGGCACGGTAGGCTCCGGCTGGGGAGCTGCCCGCCCGATGAAGGTCAACAAGCCGACAGCAATTGTCGGAGAGGGTAACCCCCGTTGGCCTGAGTACGTCATTCCGACGGACCCCAAATACCGGTCTCGCGCTCTCAGTCTCCACAGGGCGGCGGGGACGCAACTCATGGAGGACGGCGGTATTCTCGGCCGCTTCGGGTCAGGTCTCACCGCTCCGTATAACTGGACGGTGGACAAGGCCAAGGACGGCGCCCGGAAGATTACCGACTGGGCAAAGGTCGGCTCTGACCTCATCACGAATCCGAGCAAAATATGGACTGCGCTCACGCGTCCGATCGTGTCTCGGATTCAACGCGGTTTGGGCGGCTCACCCATGGCGAAGGTGATAGCCGGCATCCCCAAGAAGATGATTTCGGGGCTGAAGGACAAGATCGTCGGTGCCGCACAGTCGATGTTCATCGACGTCGGCGGAGGCCAGTGGCTGAAGCCGGTCAACGTCGGGTACGGAACGCCGTTCGGTAAGGCTGGCCCGATGTGGTCCTCCGGGTATCACACCGGCCTGGACTTTCCCGCACCGACGGGTACATTCGTCAAATCCGTCGCCATGGGACGCGTGCTCAGGACCGGCAGCGGAGGGCCATACGGACACCATGTCGAGGTCAATCACGGTGGTGGCCTGACCAGCTTCTACGCTCATCTTTCCCGAATTCTGACGTCCGCCGGCAAGGCTGTCATGCGTGGCGACACCATCGGGCGAGTCGGCTCGACGGGTAACAGCTCCGGTCCGCACCTCCACCTGGAGGCGCGAAAGAACGGCAAGCCTGTTGACCCCATGCCGTACCTGCGTGCTCGCGGGGGTTTCAATGCGACCGCTGTGGGCGCGGCACAGCAGTACGCCAAATCGGCACTTGCGCGATACGGCTGGGGGCCAAGTCAATTCGGTCCACTCAAAAAGCTGTGGCACAACGAGAGCGGGTGGCGCTGGAACGCGCGGAACCCGTCATCTGGAGCGTTCGGAATTCCCCAGGCGCTACCCCCAGAGAAGATGGCGGCGGCCGGTCCTGACTGGAGGACGAACCCTCGAACTCAGATTGACTGGGGATTGGGGTACATCGCAAGTCGCCCCGACTACGGCAGCCCTGCGGCAGCGTGGGCGAAATGGCAGTCACGCTCTCCGCACTGGTACGACGAGGGCGGATACCTGCCGCCGGGCCTGTCACTCGTCGCCAACGGAACTGGAAGGCCCGAGCCCGTCTTCACAAGTGGCCAATGGGATGCTATCCGCAACGCTAGAAGCGGGGTGCCCAACGTGGAAGTAACTGTGCACAACTCCACCACGCTTGACGGCCGTGAACTTCATGGCCTAGTGGACCAGCGTATTCAGGTTCGTGATGCGGCGACAGGACGCCTTATCAACGGTGGCCGCTACGTCTGACGTACACCACACGCACACACTCCATGCGTCCTGCGCTGCCCCTGTGCGGCGCAGGACGCTCCCATGACTTGAGAGGAAGCAGCCATGTTCGACATGACGAAGAGCACGAAGCAGCACCACTGTGGTTGCCTGCACTGCGGGGCCGTGCTGGAGCAGAGGACGGGGCGGGGCCGTGTCCGTCGGTACTGCAATGGGGACCACGGCAAGGCGTACCGGCGGCGGATGCGAGCGTTGGGCTTCCCTGTCTAGGTGCCCTTGACGGCTGTCACCGCAGGCGTGATGGTGCGTAGACATTCGTAGAACCCGCAGAAGGGTTGGAACGGTTATGGCGCTACGGTTCATCGCGAAGGACCCCGAGACCGACGGAGCTAACTGCCCGACGGTGTGGGTCAACGAAGATCGTCAGGAGCTTGTGTTCCAGGGGTGGGACGCAGATGGGGAGACCCTCGCGGACTGCCTCAAGAGTGGGCCGGTTCCTGACGGTGAGGGCGTCGTACGGCTGCCGATGCGAATGGTGGCAGCCATCAGGGAGGCGTGTGATGTGGCAGAGCGCTCCGCCGTTCAGTGAGCTGCTCGCGGGGTGTCAACGGTCGGCTGTGCATCTTGAGATGCGCGACCACTACGACGACCCTGACGAGGCGCCGCGCGTAGAGGCTTGGAAGACGGGATACCGCCCGGACCCTGACGACCGCTCGTCGTGGTGGCGACCCTGGTTGGACATGGTGGCGGGTGCAGTGGCCCGTGGCGTCACGATCCGCCGGGCACGGATCGTGTCGGAGCCCGTCAGTGAGTACACGCGGTACCTCTACGACGGGACGTTCGCCAACATCGCCGCTGGGGAGGACATCCGATGGCTTCCCCGGCGCAAGTCGTCCGATCTCGCGTTGCCCGGTAACGACTTCTGGGTCTTCGACGACCAGCTGGTCAGGTTCGGCTATTTCTCTGGTGACGGCACCTACCTGGGCGACGAGGTGACCGATGAACCGTCGGTAGTGAAGCTCTGTGCAGACGCCTTTGAAGGCGTCTGGAGCCGTGCTACGCCGCACGGGGAGTACAGGATCTAGCGGAACACCCACACATGTCCTCGTCTCCATCATCGAGCGTCCAGGCCGCTCGCAAGGCCCTTGCGGATCGCCTCCGGGAGATCCGCAAGGATGCCAACCTGACGGCTGCGGACGTAGCCGGCCGGACAGGGTGGTACCGGTCGAAGGTCTCACGCCTGGAGAACGCCGTAACTCCCCCGTCAGACAACGACATTAGAGCTTGGTGTCGAGCCTGTGACGCTGACGCGATGGCGGACGACCTGATCGCGGCCTCGCGGTTGGCAGACAACATGTACATCGACTGGCGACGCCTCCAGCGCACAGGACTTCGACGCCTCCAGGAGTCGTACGTCCCGCTATTCGAGCGTACGCGTTCGTTCCGGATCTACTGCTCAAACGTAGTGCCCGGCATCCTTCAAACGGACGGCTACGCGCGTGCGCTACTCGGGTCTATCGCAACGTTCCGCGGGACACCAGATGACGTCTCGGAGGCCGTGGAGGCGCGACTAGAACGCTCTCGCGTCATCCGTGAAGGCGATCACAGGTTCGCGCTGCTCGTCGAAGAGGCCGTCCTACGCCACCGCGTAGGAGGCGCGGAAGTTATGGCTGGACAGTTGGGGCACTTGCTTTCGGTCATGGCGCTTCCGTCGGTGTCTCTCGGAGTGATCCCGTTCTCTGCTGATAGGCGCATGTGGATGCTGGAGACCTTCAGCGTCTACGACGAGGCGCAAGCACAGGTCGAGTTGCTAACGGCTCAGGTGAACGTCACTGCACCCTCCGAGGTGGAGCAGTACCTCAAAGCCTTCAGGGAGTTCGCGAAGTTGGCTGTCTACGGAGCCGGGGCCCGTGCGCGCATCACTGCTGCTGTCGATGCCCTGGGATGATCCGTAGAATTCTGTAGAACTCGCTGGAGCTAGCTACAGCCACTCCGTACCGTCGTCCTCACCCAAGCACGAGGGGAAGGCGAGGGGCTATGGCTGAGTGCGAAGTAGACCGCGCGGCCCTGGAGTTGGAGCCCGTACCCGTGGAGGGGTGCGGCCCGTGTGGAGTTGCGGCGGAGGCGCGGGAGATCGCGCGGGCCGCCGGTGACTTACCCATGGTGGAGGCGTGCTCCCAGAGAATTCGGGCGCATCCGTCAACGACCGCGGACGGCGCCGGCGTTCACGTCGACCACCCATTCGTAGGGGGCTCGTGATGCCTCCTAATCAGCCTGCTCTCGTGGACGACGCCCGTGTCTCGTGTCAGCCGAACCCGTCGTGCGACGTATGCGGAGCGCTTGAGAAGCAACGCCAAGACGCCTTGTCGGCAGGACACCTGCACATTGCCGCCTCTCGTGCCCGTGAGATCCGTAAATGCGACCACGGCAAAAGGACGTCATGACCACGGCCCACCCTGAGGTACAGACCCGACGTGTCCCTGGATCGGTAGCCAAAGTGACAGTCCGGTGCAGTCACCGAGGATGTAGCTGGTCGGAAACAGCCTCCGCCAGGGACGTGGAGGAGTTGGACACCCCGATAGCCGGTCACCGGGCTAGCACTGATCACACGCATTTCAGGCGTGCGTGGGTGGAGGACATCATTGCGACATCGGTCGAAGCAATCCAGCAACGGAAAGGCCGCCGATGACTGCGCACGCAGTAGATGACCTCCAGGTGGTCCAGTACCCGCAGGAGTACGTGGGCGCCGCCTGTACCCGTCCTGACTGCCGGTGGCGGGCACCGGAGAATGCCACGCCGGAGCAGGTCGACGAGGCCTGCAAGCGGCACGCGGCCGACTTGGGGCACGTGAATTTCTGGCGCACAGCAACCGTCTTCGTGTCCGTCGACCGCGCCGCCCCGTAAAGACCCGCCCTGCCTCGTACGAGAAGCCCCGCCACCACCCCCGGCGGGAGGGGGCGAGGCAAGGGCGACCGGCCCGCGGCCATGCTGGCGCTGCCATGGCCGACGGGCACGGCCCCGACTGGCGTCTGATCGCTCGTCGCCGGTCGGGGCCCCTAAGACCCGCGCCCGACTGCTCATCACAGCGCACCGGGCGTGGTGGGCGCAGCGGGGAGGCTACGGCGGCCGTCCCAGGGTGAGGCCGAAGAGGCTGCCACTTCCCGCTAGCGTCCTGCTCGTCCTCCTGGTGTGCCCCCAGGCATACAGGAGGCGCCGCTCCTGCCGTCCCGTTGCTGGTGTCGGTGCTGGTAGGAGTGCACGGAGCCCCACCCCGGCTGGGGGGTGGGGCTTCTGCATGTTCGCAGGTCAAAAGGCCGTGAGTGCAGTGCATGTTCAACCAACTCGCGAGGGCGAACTGGAGCGGCCGTACGCCCGGATGGCGGCGGAGCTGGAACAGCGGGCGCCAGCACGCGGGTGGGCGCCGGTCTGCGGCCACCGCGTCCACAGCCGCCAGATAGCGCTCGGCGAACCGGACGCCCAGCGTGGCGGCGGCCTCGGCGTCCGGGAACGCTCCCGCGCCGACGTGCCGCCCGACCTCCTGTGTCACCGCCATATACACGCGGTTGAAGACCGCGACGCCGTCGCCGTGCGGCCAGGTCCTGTCCAGCGCGCGCATGCGCGCGATCACCGCGTCCACTCCGTGCGCCGGGTGCGTGCACTCGGCCAACCGCTCCAACCGCGCCATGGGGGCAGGGTCCCAGCCCCGGCCCGGCGGACGGGGCCGCCGGGCGGGCGCTTCCCCGAAACGGGGGACGGCGGGGCGCCCGCGACCCGGCGGGCGCCGACGGCGCGGCGGCCCCGCCCACGGCTTGCCGGGCGGAGCGCTTACGGCGCGGCGGCCGCCTACGGCTTGCCGGACGTGGCGCCACCCGCGCCCGTGTCCCGGTCGCCCGTCCCGGTCCCGTCCGTCTCCCGCCCGTTCTCCCGCTCGTCGTACGACGCGTCCTCCCGCTCGTCGTACGACGACGTCCCCGCGTCCAGGAGCGGCTCCTGGGTCTTCAGGTGGGCGGGCGCGAACGCGCGCAGCACGTGGTAGCCGGTGATCACCACGAGGGTGCCGAGGGCGATGCCGCTGAGGGAGAAGTTGTCGGTGAACTTCAGGGAGACGTTGCCGACGCCGATGATGATGCCCGCGGCGGCCGGGACCAGGTTCAGCGGGTTGCGCAGGTCCACCCCGGCGTTGATCCAGATCTGGGCGCCGAGCAGGCCGATCATGCCGTACAGGATGACGGTGATGCCGCCGAGCACGCCGCCCGGGATCGCGGCGACGACCGCGCCGAACTTCGGGCACAGGCCGAAGAGCAGCGCGAAGCCCGCCGCCGCCCAGTACGCGGCGGTGGAGTAGACGCGGGTCGCGGCCATCACGCCGATGTTCTCGGAGTACGTGGTGTTCGGCGGGCCGCCGACGGCCGTGGACAGCATGGACGCGGCGCCGTCCGCGGAGATCGCGGTCCCCAGCTTGCCGTCCAGGTCGTCGCCGGTCATCTCGCCGACGGCCTTGACGTGGCCGGCGTTCTCGGCGACGAGGGCGATCACCACGGGCAGCGCGACGAGGATGGCCGACCACTCGAAGGCCGGGGCGTGGAAGGAGGGCAGGCCGATCCAGTCCGCGTGGCCGACCGCCGAGAAGTCCAGGCGCCAGTGGTCGGTGACCTTGCCGGAGCCGTCCGCCGAGTGGATCTTCCCGAAGACCGCGTCGAGGGCCCAGGACAGCGCGTAGCCGAAGACCAGGCCGAGGAAGATGGCGATCCGGGACCAGAAGCCGCGCAGGCACACCACGGCCAGACCGGTGAACAGCATCACGAGCAGCGCCGTCCACTGGTCCTGCGGCCAGTAGGTCGAGGCCGTCACCGGCGCGAGGTTGAAGCCGATGAGCATGACGACCGCGCCGGTGACGATCGGCGGCATCGCCGCGTGGATGATCCGCGCGCCGAACCGCTGCACGGCGAGGCCCACCACGAAGAGGGCCGCGCCCACCACGAACACGGCCCCGGTCACCGTCGCGCTGGAGCCCCCCTGGGCGCGGATCACCGCGGCCACGCCCACGAACGACAGCGAGCAGCCGAGGTAGCTGGGCACCCGGCCGCGGGTGGCGAGCAGGAAGATGACGGTCGCGACGCCCGACATCATGATCGCGAGGTTCGGGTCGAGGCCCATGAGGACCGGGGCGACGAACGACGCCCCGAACATCGCCACCACGTGCTGGGCGCCGAGCCCGGCCGTGCGGGGCCACGAGAGCCGTTCGTCGGGGCGGACGACGGCCCCGGGCGCGGGGGTGCGCCCGTCGCCGTGCAGTCTCCAGCGCACGCCGAGATCCATGGTGAGTTCGCTTTCTGTGCGCGGGACGATCAGCGTCGACATGTTAATGCGACGTAAGGACCAGGTCTTTTCGAGTCCCCGCGCGCCCCGGCCCGCTCACCGCCTGGTGGAAGGCGGCGGCCCTCAGCTCTTCCGCTCCGCCGGCGCCGCCTCCGGCGCGGCCGTGCCCGCCGCCGGGCGCCCGTTCGTGCGCAGCACCCCGGCGAACGCCATCAGGCCGCACGCCAGGACCGTGACCAGGCCGAAGGAGGCGACCAGGCTCGTGGCGTCGGCGAGCGCGCCGATCGCCGACGGGGCGATGAGGCTGGAGGTGTACGTGATGGTGGCGACGCCCGCGATGGCCTGGCTCGGGTTCGGCCCGCTGCGCCCGGCCGCCGCGAAGGCCAGCGGGACGACGACCGCGATGCCGAGGCCGAGCAGCGCGAAGCCGGTCATGGCGAGCGCCGCGTGCGGGGCGGTCACGACCAGGAGGCCGCCGAGCGCGGCGCACGCCCCGCCCACCCGCACGGTGCGGACCGCGCCGAACCGGTCGACCACCTTGTCGCCCGCGAACCGGGCGACGGCCATCGTCAGCGTGAAGCCGGTGGTGCACGCGGCGGCCAGGCCCGCCGAGGAGTCCAGCACGTCCTTGAGGTACACCGCCGACCAGTCCAGGCTCGCGCCCTCGGCGAACACCGCGCAGAACCCGACCGCGCCGATGAGCAGCGCCGACCTCGGCGGCAGCGCGAAGCGCGGCGGCGGCTCCTCCTCCGGGGTGCTGCGCAGGTCGAGCACGCCCTGGCAGACGACGAGGCCCGCCACGGTGAGCACCGCCGCCGCGAGGGCGTGGTGCAGCCGCGCGTCCGCGCCCAGGTGGGCCGCGACGGTGCCGCCCGCCGAGCCGAGCAGGGCGCCCGCGCTCCACATGCCGTGCAGCCCCGACATGATGGACTTCTCCAGGCGGTTCTCGACCTCGACGCCCAGCGCGTTCATCGCGACGTCCGCCATCCCGGACGTCGCGCCGTACACGAAGAGGGCCGCGCACAGCGTGACCATGTTCGGCGCGAGCGAGGGCAGCGTGAGCGCCAGCGTCCACAGCGCGAGCAGCCCGCGCAGCGCCGTACGGGCGCCGAAGCGATGGCTCACCCAGCCCGCCAGCGGCATCGCCAGCGAGGCCCCGACCGCCGGGAAGGCGAGCGCAAGGCCGAGCATGCCGGCGCTGACGTCCGCGTGGTCCTGGATCCACGGCACCCGGGTCGCGAACGACCCGGCGACCGCTCCGTGCACGCAGAAGACGACCGCCACGGCGAGCCGCGCCCGGCTCAACCGTTCCTTGCTGTACGCCACTTGGCCCTGCCCACTCATGTGCTCCACCCCTCCACGGTCCCGGTCGGAACCGCCGCAGTAAACTATCAGGAACCCTGCCTGATAGAAGAGGGGCGGGAAACCGAATATCGCGCGCGACCGCGCGGCCGCCCCGGCGGACCGGCGTGAGCGCTGTGGAAGGATCCGGCCATGCCCGCATCACCGAGCACCGCACGGGCCATCAACGACCGGCTCGCGCTGCGCCTGCTGCAGCGCGAGGGTCCCCTGACGGCCGGGCGGCTGAAGGAGCTCACCGGCCTGTCCCGGCCCTCCGTCGCCGACCTCGTCGAGCGGCTGCGGGACGCCGGCCTGATCACGGTGGTCGGCGAGGCGGGGGAGCGCCGCCGGGGCCCGAACGCCCGCCTGTACGGCATAGTCGCCGACCGCGCCCACCTGGCCGCGCTCGACGTCCGCACCGAGAGCGTGGCCGTCGTCGTGGCCGACCTGCTCGGCCGGCCGCTCGCCGAGGCCTCGCTGCCCATGGGCGACGGCACCGGCACGGGGCGCGCCGTCGAGCGGGCCGTCGCCCTGGTCGAGCGCACCGCGGGCGCGGGCGGCGCCACCCGGCTGCACACCGTCGGCGTGGGCGCCCCCGGCCTCATCGACCCGGCCACCGGGGACCTGCGCGACTCGGCGGGCCTGCCGGCCTGGCACCGGCGCCTGGTGGCCGCGCTGACGGAGCGGCTGCCCGCGCGCGTCCTGGTGGAGAACGAGACCAACCTCGCCGCCCGCGCCGAGCAGCGCGACGGCGCCGCCCACGATCAGGACACCTTCGTCCTGCTCTGGCTCGGCGCGGGCGCGGGCGCGGCCGTCGTCCTGGACGGCGTGCTGCGCCGGGGCGCCTCGGGCGGCGCCGGCGAGATCGGCTTCCTGCCGGTACCCGGCACGGGCGGCCTGCCGACGGCGACCGCCTGCGACGGCGGCTTCCACTCGCTCGCCGGGTCGGCGGCGGTGGCCGACCTCGCGGCGGACCACGGCCTGAAGGCCGAGCCGGAGCCGGGCGAGCTGCCCGCGGCCGCGCTGGTGCGGCACGCCGTCGACACCGGCGACGCGCCGTTCCTGGCCGCGCTCGCGGACCGGGTGGCCATCGGCGCGGCGTCCGTCGCGGCCGTGCTCGACCCGGGGTGCGTGGTGCTCGGCGGCGAGCTGGGGCGGGCGGGCGGCGAGGCCCTGGCCGCGCGCGTGGCCGAGCGGGTCGCCGCGATGTCGCCGCTGCGCACGGAGGTGCGGGCCAGCGCGCTCGGCGGCGCGGCGGTGCTGCGGGGCGCCCTGCTCACGGCCCGGGACGCGGCCCAGGAGGAGCTGTTCGCGACGGGGGCGTGAGCGGCGCCGGCGCGCCCCGCACACCGACCGGATCCTCCAGCCCCCGACAAGCCGACGGCCCCGACGGGCAGGAGGCCCCGGCCCACGGGGAGGAGCGGGCCGGGGCCTCCGGCTCGTCGGGGAGGCCAGGGAGGCCGGGAAGGCCAGGAAAGGATGGAAGCCCGGCGGCGGGGCAAGGGCACGTTCTTCCCGCCGCCGGGCGTCTGCGGGGAGGGCGCGGGAAGCGGTGTCCCGCGGGCCCTCCTCGGTCACGGGTGCCCGGTCAGGGCGTCAGCAGGCCCCCAGGTCCTGCCAGACCCCCCACTGCCCGGTGGAGCCGGGCTCCTCGCCCTTCGTCCACCACTTGGCCTTCCAGGTGTGCGCCTTGTGGGACACGGTCGTCCCGGAGCCGTACTCGGAGCTCGCGCTCCAGGCGGGCGCGGTGCACTTCCCGGGCGGGTCCGTCGGCCCGGGCGGGTCGGTCGGACCGCCGCCGCCGGGCTCGACCACGGTGGTGCCGCGGGCCAGGTCACCGGCGAGCGCGTACGTCGTGCCGCCGATGGTCACGGTCCAGTTGGACGGGGTCGACACCGGCAGGTAGTAGTTGAACGACAGGTCCACGGACGCGCCGGGCGCCAGCGTCTGCCAGGCCGGGAGCTTCAGCGAGACCCGGTGGAAGTCGCCCTTCAGGCCGCCGACGTTGTTCCCGGTGTGGCCGCTGCTGATCACCTTCGTGCCGAAGCCGGACTGGTCGGAGGCGTTGGCCGGGGCGGAGGTGGAGTAGTCGAACTGGAACTCCGTGCCGCCGGGCAGCGTCGTCCTGGTGTTGTTGGTGATCTTCAGCTTCGGCGTGATCGGGTAGTTGGAGTCGCCGAGCTTGAAGTCGCCGAACTCCACGCCGATGTCCACGGCCTTGCTCGGCAGCTCCTTGCCCGCGACCTTGGCGCCGTACGGCGAGGCCGACTTGAACTTCTCGTACATCGCCGTCGTCAGCGTGTCGCCGATCTCGTACTGGCCCTTGGCGGCGTCGTACCGGTAGTCACCGGCCAGCTCCCAGACCATGGTGCCGCCGATGCCCTTGTCGACCACGTAGTCGGCCTTGGCCTTCACCGACTGCTCGTCCTCGGTGGACAGGAAGACCTTCTTCTCGGCGTTCCACAGCCAGGGCGCGACCAGCGTGGAGTCGTACTTGCGCGCGTAGGTGCCGGTGAGCTTGGTGCCGGCGGGGAAGCCGTACTTGGTCACGTAGTCCCCGACGACGCCCTTCTCCAGGTTCTTGGCGTGCCACATCGGGTTCGAACCGGCCGGGGACTCCTTGCCGTTGTCGTCCTTGTCGTGCCACAGGTTGTCGATGCCGACGGCGCCGTCACCGCACTTGGTCAGGCCCGACCCGGCCGGGCAGTTCGTCGTGGCTGCCTTGCCCCACAGCCCGTCGGTGCCGCCCTGCACGTTCTTGAAGCCGCGCGTGTAGTACGGCAGGCCGATGTTGATCCGGCCCGCGGGCATCGAGCCGCGGAAGTAGTGGTACGCCCAGTCGGTGTTGAGGTAGCCGAGGCCGCCGTACTGCTGGCTGCCGTACACGCCCGCCGCGGCCAGCTCGGAGTCCTTGCCGTCGTCGTACAGCGAGGCGTTGGGGCCGACGTGCTCGTTCCACGCGCCGTGCAGGTCGTACGACATGATGTTGACGTAGTCCAGGTACTTCTGGACCTGGAAGGTCTCCATGCCGCGCAGCAGGTAGCCGGAGGAGGGGGCCGCCACCGTGAGCAGGTAGTGCCTGCCGTCGGCCGCGCCCGCCTTGTCGAGCTTCTGGCGCAGCGTCTTCATCAGCGCGGCGTAGCCCTTGACCAGGCCCGCGCGGCGGCCGTTGGCGAGCTGCCAGTCCAGCGGGTTGCCCGCGTCCTTCATGGTCGTCGGGTACTCGTAGTCGATGTCGACGCCGTTGAAGCCGTACTTCTTGAGGAACGCGACGGTCGAGTCGGCGAAGGTGTCGATGCCCGCCTGGTTCACCGAGCCGTCGGCGTTGGTGGCCATCGAGTAGAAGCCGCCGGAGTTCACGCGCTTGCCGTCGTCGCCGAAGTAGCCGCCGGTCTCGGCCCAGCCGCCCACGGAGACCAGGGTCTTCACGTCCGGGTGCTTCTTCTTGAACTTGTTCAGGAGGTTGAAGTGGCCCTTGTAGGGCAGGCCCGGGTCCATCTCGGCGCCCGCGACCCCCGGCCAGGTCATGCCGGTGGCGGGGTTCTTCTCGCCGTCGGAGCCGACGGAGATCCTGTTGTCCTTGCCGACGTGTGCGAAGGCGTAGTTGAGGTGGGTGACCTTGTCCCAGGGGATGTCGGAGGCGAGGTAGGCGGGCTCGCCGTTCTTGCCGGTGCGCCAGCCGGTGAAGTAGCCGATGACGCGGCGCTGGTGGTCGGCGCCCATCTTCTCGCGGCCGTCGGCATCGTAGACGGAACAGTAGGGGACGTCGACGCCTGGTGTGCTGTACAGGCCGTCGGGTCTGCAGGACTCGTTGTCCGCGGCGTGCGAGGTCGTCGCGGTGAGCGTGCTCAGGAGCAGACCGGCGGCGGCGGTGCCGGCGGCCAGGAGCGTGACTCTCGCGCGTGTGGGGGTGGGCACGTGGTTCCTCCTGGGGAGGCTGGTGTCACACAACGAACGGGGACGGCGGCCCGCGGCGTGCACACCGGCCGGGCCACTCCTCGGAGGTGACGCAGACGCTAAGAGGACTAGACCAGAGCGTCAATAGGTATGGACCAATAGAAATGCGGAAGGTGGCCTGTCAGTTCTTGGCCGGATCCGGACCACGGCATGGCGGAGTCCTGACGGGCGCCGGATCGGTTTCCGGTCAACTCCTGGCCAGCGACTGCCGCGTTTCTGCCGCACTTCTGACGGATTCCTGGCGGGTTTCTCGTGGATTCCTGGCGGAGTTCTGACGGGGTTCTGATGTGCTTCTGACGGATTTCTGACCGCATAGGGGGCGAAGCGGACTCCCCGCCTGATAACGAGGCCGCTGTGAGCCAGTCCACAGAAGGCGCCCCGCACGCCCACGACCAGCCGTGGCACACTGGCTGGGTACCAGCAGCAGCGCACTCCGGGGTCGGTGTAATTCCGAACCGGCGGTTACAGTCCGCGACCCGGCCACCTCCAGTGGCCGGTTGACCAGGTGAAACTCCTGGACCGACGGTGAAAGTCCGGATGGGAGGCAGTGCGCGGCGAGCGGGCACACCTCTGTGTGCCGACCCGCCGTAGTGGCTTGTTCCGTACCCGGGACAGGTCTCCTCCGGCGTCGTCGGTCCCGTGTGCTCCCGCTCGTCCTTGCCGTCGTCTTCTCGACGCGCCCCGGAGTCCGTGCCCGAAGAGGCAGGAGGACCCGGTGGCCACCCAGGCCGAAGCAGCCGCCATGCGGCACGCCCTCGCGCTCGCCGCGCGCGGACTCGGCTTCACCAGCCCCAACCCGGTCGTCGGCTGCGTCGTCCTCGACGCCGCCGGGCGCACCGTCGGCGAGGGCCACCACCAGCGCGCGGGCGGCCCGCACGCCGAGGTCCACGCCCTGCGCGCGGCCGGCGACCGGGCCCGCGGCGGCACCGCCGTCGTCACCCTCGAACCCTGCAACCACACCGGCCGCACCGGCCCCTGCGCCCAGGCGCTGCTCGACGCCGGGATCACCCGCGTCGTGTACGCGGTCGGCGACCCGAACCCGGCCGCGACCGGCGGCGGCGCCGCCCTGCGCGCGGCCGGCGTGGACGTCGAGGCGGGCCTGCTCGCGGCCGAGGCCGAGGCGGTCAACGCCGCCTGGCTCACCTCCGTGCGCCACGGCCGCCCGCACGTCACCTGGAAGTACGCCGCCACCCTCGACGGCCGCACCGCCGCCGCCGACGGCACCAGCCGCTGGATCACCTCCGCCGCGGCCCGCGCCGACGTGCACCGCCTGCGCGCCGAGTGCGACGCCGTCGTCGTCGGCTCCGGCACCGCCCGCGCCGACGACCCGCACCTGGCCGTACGCGGCCCCGCCGCCGAGGCGGGCGCGCGCCAGCCGCTGCGCGTCGTCGTCGACACCGAGGGCACCGCCGTCCGGCCCGGCGCCCGCGTCCTGGACGACGCCGCGCCCACGCTGATCGCCGTCGCCGAGGACGCGCCCGCCCCGGCCGGCGCCGAGGCGCTGCGGCTGCCGCGCGCCGGGCGCGGCCTGGACGTCACGGCCCTGCTCACCGCCCTGCACGCCCGCGACGTACGCTCCGTGCTCCTTGAGGGCGGGGCCACCCTCGCGGGCGCCTTCGTCGCCGCCGGGGCCGTCGACCGCGTCGTCGGCTACCTCGCGCCCGCGCTGCTCGGCGCGGGCCCCGCCGTCCTCACCGGCGGCGGAATCACCACGATCGCCGAAGCGTTGCGGCTCGACGTGACCGAGGCCGTCCGCGTCGGACCCGATCTGCGCGTCACCGCCGTCCCCGCGGGCGCCACCTCCGCGTCCGCCGCCCCGGCGGCCGCCACCGCCGCGTTCCCCACCCCTGCCACGAAGGAGCACTGAGCGTGTTCACCGGAATCGTCGAAGAGCTGGGCGAAGTCACCGCCGTCGAGACCCTGGCCGACGCGTCCCGCTTCCGCCTGCGCGGTCCCGTCGTCACCGACGGCGCGAAGCACGGCGACTCCATCGCCGTCAACGGCGTGTGCCTGACCGTCGTCGAGCGCGAGGGCGACGAGTTCACCGCCGACGTGATGGCCGAGACGCTCGACCGCTCCAGCCTCGGCGCCCTCGTCCCCGGCGCGAAGGTCAATCTGGAGCGCCCCACCGCCGTCGGCGCCCGCCTCGGCGGCCACATCGTGCAGGGCCACGTGGACGGCACCGGCACCGTCCTCGACCGCAAGCCCTCCGAGAACTGGGAGATCGTCAAGGTCTCCCTGCCCGGGAACCTGGCCCGCTACGTGGTCGAGAAGGGCTCCATCACCGTCGACGGCGTCAGCCTCACCGTCGTCGAGGCCGGCCCCGACCACTTCACCGTCAGCCTGATCCCCACGACGCTCGCGCTCACCACGCTCGGCGTCAAGCAGCCCGGCGACCCGGTCAACCTCGAGGTCGACGTCATCGCCAAGTACGTGGAGCGCCTGCTCGGCAGCCGCGCCGGAGCCGAGGAGACCACCCGATGAACGCGCCGCACCTGGACTGGCTCAACGGCGAGGCCTTCGCCGCCTTCGGCCAGCACATCATGTGGTCCGACATGATCGGCAACAGCATCGGCCTCGTCGCCCTCGCGCTCGGCTGGCGCCGCTCGGTGTGGACCTGGCCCGCCCAGTTCCTCTCCGGCCTGATCCTCGTCGGCGCGTACGCCTCCGCCCAGCTCAGCGGCGGCGTCGGCAAGCAACTGCTGGTGATAGCCGTCGCCCTGTGGGGCTGGCACCAGTGGACCCGCGGCACCCGCAAGGCCCAGGACGGCTCCATCGCCGTCCGCTTCGCCACCTGGAAGGAGCGCGGGCTGCTCCTCGGCGCCACCGCCGTGGGCACCCTCGCCGTCGGCGCCCTGTTCACCGCCGTGCCCGACCTGTCCTGGAACCCCTGGCCGGACGCCTACATCTTCGTCGGCACGCTCGCCGCGATGGTGGCCCAGGCCCGCGGCCTCGTCGAGTTCTGGTTCGCCTGGCTGCTCGTCGACATCGTGGGCGTCCCCCTCGCGTTCTCCAGCGGCCTCGCCTTCTCCGGCCTCGTGTACGTCGTCTACCTCGCCCTCGTCCTGTGGGGCCTGCGCGACTGGTGGCTGCGCTCGCGCGCCGCGGCCGCGCCGCAGCAGCCGCAGCCCGTCATCGAAGGAGCCCCGGCATGACCACCCACACGCCTCCCGCCGCCCCCGAGGACACCAGTCCTGTGCACCCCTTCTCGTACACCGCCGACAACTCCGAGGACCTCTGCCTCGATCCCGTCGAGCTGGCCGTCCGGGACATCGCCGCGGGCCGCCCCGTCGTGGTCGTCGACGACGAGGACCGGGAGAACGAGGGCGACCTCGTCATCGCCGCCGAGAAGGCCACCCCCGAGATCGTCGCCTTCATGATGAGCGAGTGCCGCGGCCTGATCTGCGCCCCCATGGAGGGTGCCGAACTCGACCGGCTCCAGCTTCCGCAGATGGTCGCGCACAACACCGAGTCCATGCGGACCGCCTTCACCGTCTCCGTCGACGCGAGCACCGCGCACGGCGTGACCACCGGCATCTCCGCCGCCGACCGCGCCACCACCCTGCAGATGCTCGCCGGCGGCAAGGCCGGGCCCGACGACTTCGTGCGCCCCGGCCACATCTTCCCGCTGCGCGCCAAGGAGGGCGGCGTCCTCGCCCGCGACGGCCACACCGAGGCCGCCGTCGACCTCGCCCGGCTCGCGGGCCTGCGCCCGGCCGGGGCGATCGTCGAGATCGCCGGCGAGGACGGGCGCATGCTCCGCCTGCCCCAGCTCGTCCGCTTCGCCCGCAAGCACGGCCTGACGATCATCTCCATCGAGGACCTGATCGCCTACCGCCGCGCCGCCGAACCCACGGTCCGCCGCGAGGCCGAGGTGCACCTGCCCACCTCCTTCGGCGAGTTCACCGCGTACGGCTACCGCTCCACCGCCGACGGCGTCGAGCACGTGGCCCTCGTGCACGGCGCCATCGACGACGGCGAGGACGTCCTCGTGCGCGTCCACTCCGAGTGCCTGACCGGCGACGTCTTCCACTCGCTGCGCTGCGACTGCGGCCCCCAGCTCCAGGAGTCCATGCGCCGCATCGCCGCCGCCGGCCGCGGCGTCGTGGTCTACCTGCGCGGCCACGAGGGCCGCGGCATCGGCCTGCTGTCCAAGCTGCGCGCGTACGAGCTCCAGGAGCGCGGCAGCGACACCCTGGACGCGAACCTGGAGCTGGGCCTGCCCGCCGACGCCCGCGACTACGGCGCGGGCGCCCAGATCCTCGACGACCTCGGCGTGCGCAGCCTGCGCCTGCTGACCAACAACCCCGACAAGACCGAGGCGCTCACCCGCCACGGCCTCAAGGTGGTCGCGCGCGAGCCGATGCCGGTCACCGCGGGCGAGCACAACCTGCGCTACCTGCGCACCAAGCGCGACCGCATGGGCCACGACCTGCCCTGGCTCGACGCCACGGACATGTCCGCCTGCGGCAACCAGTGACCCCGTTCTGCACCGTCCACCCCACCACCCCTAGGAGAAGCGCGTGAGCGGCAAGGGTGCCCCCGAACTGAGCGTGAAGAACTGCGGCGACCTGCGCGTCGCCGTCATCGCCGCCCTGTGGCACGAGAAGGTCATGGACGGCCTCGTCGACGGCGCGCTGCGCGCCCTGCACGAGCTCGGCATCGACGAGCCGACCCTCCTGCGCGTGCCCGGCAGCTTCGAGCTGCCCGTCGTCGCCAAGGTCCTCGCCGGCCGCGGCTACGACGCCGTCGTCGCCCTCGGCGTCGTCATCCGCGGCGGCACCCCGCACTTCGACTACGTGTGCCAGGGCGTCACCCAGGGCCTCACCCAGGTCTCCGTCGACACCGGCGTACCGGTCGGCTTCGGCGTGCTGACCTGCGACACCGAGGAGCAGGCCCTGGACCGCGCGGGCCTGGAGGGCTCCAGCGAGGACAAGGGCCACGAGGCGGTCACCGCCGCCGTCGCGACGGCCGCCACCCTGCGCACCGTCTCCGAGCCCTGGCGCTGAGGGGGCTGCCGCGGGCGCGTAGAGTAAGCGGCATCATGTCCAAGAAGACTTTCGAGGAGCTCTTCACCGAGCTCCAAGACAAAGCCGTCAACGGCGACCCCGCCACCTCCCGCACCGCGGAACTGGTCGGCAAGGGCGTCCATGCCATCGGCAAGAAGGTCGTCGAGGAGGCCGCCGAGGTCTGGATGGCCGCCGAGTACGAGGGCAAGGAGGCCGCCGCCGAGGAGATCTCCCAGCTCCTGTACCACGTGCAGGTGATGATGGTCGCCCGCGGCATCTCCCTCAACGACGTGTACGCCCACCTCTAGGGCGCCCGCCCCGCCCGCCACCCCTCTTCCCGTACACCCTCCCCGCACCCTTTTCACACCCTTCCCACACCCTTCCCGCAAAGGAATCCCGCCTCATGCTGCGCATCGCCGTCCCCAACAAGGGTTCACTGTCCGGACCTGCGTCGGCGATGCTGCATGAGGCCGGATACCAGCAGCGCCGCGAGTCCAAGGAACTCGTCATCGTCGACCCGGCGAACGAGGTCGAGTTCTTCTACCTGCGCCCGCGGGACATCGCCATCTACGTCTCCTCCGGCAAGCTCGACATCGGCATCACCGGCCGCGACCTGCTGATCGACTCCGGCGCCAACGCCGAGGAGATCCTGCCGCTCGGCTTCGCCCGCTCCACCTTCCGCTTCGCCGCCAAGCCGGGCACCGCGCACGGCCTCGCCGACCTCGCCGGCCGCACCGTCGCCACCTCCTACGAGGGCATCGTCGCCAAGCACCTGGCCGACCACGGCGTCGACGCCTCCGTCATCCACCTCGACGGCGCCGTCGAGACCGCCATCGAGCTGGGCGTCGCCCAGGTCATCGCGGACGTCGTCGAGACCGGCACCAGCCTGCGCAACGCGGGCCTCGAGGTGTTCGGCGAGCCCATCATGACGTCCGAGGCCGTCGTCATCCGGCGCGCCGGCGCCGACTCCGACGCCGACGCCGACCCCAAGGTCCAGCAGTTCCTGCGCCGCCTCCAGGGCGTCCTCGTCGCCCGGACGTACGTGATGATGGACTACGACTGCCGCGCCGAGCACCTGGAACAGGCCGTGGCCCTCACCCCCGGCCTGGAGTCGCCGACCATCTCGCCGCTGCACAACGAGGGCTGGGTCGCCGTCCGCTCCATGGTCCCCACCAAGGACGCCCAGCGCGTCATGGACGACCTGTACGCCATCGGCGCCCGGGCCATCCTGACCACGGCCATCCACGCCTGCCGCCTGTGACCGGGCAGAGGAACCCCGCCATGAGCAAGCCCCCAGAGCCGTCAGGGCCGTCCCAGCCGTCCGGGGCCCCGGCCCCGCCCGCGCTGCCCGTCACCTTCCGGCCGGGCCGCACCCGCGCCGTGCTGCTCACCGCCGCGGTCGCGATCTTCGCGGTCCTGGTGGTGATCGCGATGATCCTGCCGAACCTCAACCCGGGCGAGCGCGTCAGCTTCGTCTTCACCGGTGCGCTGCTGGCCGGCGTCCTCGTGCTGCTCAGCCGGCCCAAGGTCGTCGCCGAGGAGTCCGGCGTGACCGTCGTGAACATCGCCACCCGGCGCCGCCTGGCCTGGGCCGAGATCCTGCGGGTCAACCTCCGCCCCGGCGACCCCTGGGTCTTCCTCGACCTCAGCGACGGCACCAGCCTGCCCGCCCTCGGCATCCAGCCGGGCATCGCCAAGCAGCAGGCCATCGGCGACGCCCGCGCGCTGCGCGCCCTCGCCGAGGCGCGCTCCGCCCGCGAGGGCGGCTGACCTCCGCGGCGGGTCTTGATTAACCTGGTGGCGGGGCCGGCCCGGTGTGCCGCCCCGCCCCTGCCGGGCCCGCGGCCCCCAGGGGCCCCTGCTACCCGAGGAGTGACCCTCTCCGGCGATGGACGGATCGTCCTGTAGTACCTGCGCCGCCCCCTCCCGACATCCCGGGCTCCGCGCACCGGGCGAGGCGGCGGCATCATGACCATCCCCCTGCTGCTCCTCGGAGCGGCCTTCCTGCTGATCCTCGCCAACGGCTTCTTCGTGGCGGCCGAGTTCGGCCTCGTCACCGTCGAGCGGGCCGACGCCGAGAACGCGGCGGCCGACGGCGACCGGCGGGCCCGCAGAGTCGTCAGCTCCCTGCGGGAGCTGTCCTTCCAGCTCTCGGGCACCCAGCTCGGCATCACCCTCACCTCCCTCGTCGTCGGCATGCTCGCCGAACCGGCCCTCGCGCGACTGCTCGCGGGCCCGTTCACCGCAGCGGGCCTGCCGGACGCGGCGGTCCCGGGGGTGTCCGTGGCCGTCGGCATGCTCCTGGCGTCCGCCGTGCAGATGGTGATCGGCGAGCTGGTGCCGAAGAACTGGGCGGTGTCCCGCCCCCTCCAGGTGGCCCGCTTCGTGGCCGGCCCGCAGCACGCCTTCGCGCGCCTGTTCCGCCCGGTGATCGCCGGCCTGAACGCCGTCGCCAACCGGCTCGTCCGCGCCCTCGGCGTCGAGCCCACCGAGGAGCTGGCCTCCGCCCGCACCCCCGGTGAGCTGGTCTCGCTCGCCCGGCACTCGGCGCTGGCCGGGGCCTTGGAGCAGGACACCGCCGACCTGTTCGTCCGGGCGCTCTCGCTCGGCGAGCTCACCGCGCAGCACGTGATGACGCCGCGCGTGAAGGTCAGCGCGCTCCAGTCATCAGCGACCGCCGAGGACGTGGTCAACCTGACCCGCGCCACCGGTCTGTCCCGCTTCCCCGTCTACCACGAGCGGATCGACGAGGTCGTCGGCGTGGTCCACCTCAAGGACGCCCTCGCGGTCCCCGGGCACGAGCGGCTGCGCACCCCCGTCGGCCGCATCGCCAAGGCGCCGCTGCTCGTCCCCGAGACGCTGCCCGTCCAGCCCCTCCTGGAGCGGCTGCGCAGCGAGCAGCCGATGGCCGTCGTCGTCGACGAGTACGGCGGCACGGCCGGGGTCGTCACCCTGGAGGACATCGTCGAGGAACTCGTCGGCGAGGTCCGCGACGAGCACGACCACCAGGACTTGCCCGAACTCGCCGCGGCCGCCCCCGAGGACGGCCGCCCGGCCTGGGAGGCCGACGGCGGCTGCCGCGTCGACACGCTCCGGCGCATCGGCCTCGCCGTCCCCGAGGGCCCGTACGAGACCGTGGCCGGGCTCGTCGCCGACCTGCTCGGCCGCATCCCGGTCCCCGGCGACCGGGCCGAACTGCCGGGCTGGCGCCTGTCCGTCCGGCAGGTAGGCCACTACCGCGCCGAGCGCGTGCGGCTGGTGCGGACCGGGGGCACCGGCGCCGCCGAGCCGGTCCGCGCACGCGACGCGGCCCCGCCCGCGGGCCTCGCCGACGCGGCGGGGGACCGGGGCGCCGCGCGGATCCCGGAGGCGGTGCGATGAGCGCCCTGCAACTCCTGTTCGCCCTGCTGCTCGTGCTCGCCAACGGCTTCTTCGTCGGGGCCGAGTTCGCGCTCGTCTCCGTGCGCCGCAGCCAGATCGAGCCGCTCGCCTCGGCCCGCGCCCGGCAGGTCCTGTACGGCCTGGAGCACCTGCCGCAGATGATGGCGGCCGCCCAGTTCGGCATCACCGTCTGCTCGCTGACGCTCGGCGCGGTCGCCGAGCCGACCGTGGCCCGCCTCCTGGAGCCGCTGTTCGAGGCGGTGCGCCTGCCGCACGGCGTGATCCACCCGCTCGGGTACGTCATCGCGCTCGCCGTGGTGGTCTTCCTCCACCTCGTCGTCGGCGAGATGGTGCCCAAGAACCTCGCCATGGCCGCGCCGGAGCGCACCGCGCTCTGGCTCAGCCCGGGCCTGGTCGCCTTCGCCCGGCTGTGCCGGCCCGTCACGGCCGCGCTCGGCGCCTGCTCCCGGGTCATCCTGCGGCTCTTCAAGGTCGAGCCCCGGGACGAGGTGGAGGCGGTCTTCACCAGCGTCCAGCTCGGCCGGCTCGTGGAGGACGCGGGCCAGGCGGGGCTGCTCGACCCGCAGGAGCAGGAGCGCCTGGAGGACGCCCTGGAGCTGGGCTCGCGCCCGGTCACCGACGTCCTGCTCGACAGCGCGTCCCTGGTCACCGTGGGCCCGTCGGTCACCCCGGAGCAGGTCGTCGACCTCACCGCCCGCACGGGCTACTCGCGCTTCCCGGTCCGTACGGAGGGCGGCGCCTTCATGGGCTACCTGCACGTGAAGGACGTCCTCGACCTGGAGGACACCGGCCGCGCGGTGCCGCAGCACGTCTGGCACCAGATGACGACGCTCCGCGCCGAACTGCCCCTGGACGACGCCCTGACCGTGATGCGCCGCGCCGCGACGCACCTGGCCCAGGTGGCCGACGCCTCCGGACGGGTGCTCGGCCTTGTCGCCCTGGAGGACGTCCTGGAGCTCCTGGTCGGCGAGGTCCGCGACCCGGCCCACCGCACCCCGGCCCCCCACACGCCCCCACCCCCGCGAGCACCACAGGACAAGGAACTGGTCGGCTGACCCCACCCCCCACAACGCCGGACGGGCACCCCACCAACGGAAAGCCCCACCGACGGGAAGTCCCAGCCCGTCCGGCGTTTGAGGACAAGCGCGCAGCGCGGTAAGTCTGTACGGGACGGGGGCCCCGGCCCGCGGACAAGCATGTACGGGACGAGAATCCCAGCCCGTCCGGCGTTTGAGGACAAGCGCGCAGCGCGGTAAGTCTGTACGGGACGGGGGCCCAGCCCGCGGACAAGCACGTACGGGACGAGAATCAAGCCCGTCCGGCGCTTGAGGACGAGCGCGCAGCGCGACAACCCCGCTCAAGGCCCACGGCCAAGCCCCGCGTCGCGGGCCCGGACGATAGCCGTGGCCCGGTCGGCGACCTGCAGCTTCATGAAGATCGCCGAGACATGGTTGCTGATGGTCTTCGGCGCGAGCCGCAAGCTCCGCGCGATGGCTGGGTTGGCCATCCCCGCGGCGATCAGGTCGAGCACCTCCAGCTCGCGCGCGGTCAGCTCCGGGAAGGGCGAGCGCGCCGCCGTGCGGTGCGGGTGGGACATCCACTCGGCCACGCGGCGGGCGATGCGCGGCCCGAAGATCGCCTCGCCGGCGGCCACGCAGCGCACCGCGCGCACGATCTCGTCCTGGGAGGCGCCCTTGAGGATGTAGCCGCGGGCACCCGCCCGCATCGCCGCGAACACCGACTCGTCGTCCTCGAACATCGTCAGCACGAGCACCGCCGTGTCCGGCGCGGACGCGAGCACCTCGCGGGTCGCGCTGACCCCGTCGAGGTCCGGCATCTCCAGGTCGATGACCAGCACCCGGGGCCGGTGCAGCAGCGTCTCGCGCACGGCGTCGCGCCCGCCCGCCGCCTCCCCGACCACCCTGATCCCGTCGAGGGACCCGAGCAGAGCCCGCAGCCCGCCGCGTACGACAGGGTGGTCGTCGGCGAGGACCACGGTGAGCTCACAGGACTCGGCGGACGTCGTCAAGGCTCGGCTCCCCACAGCGGCGGTGCGTCTCCCCGTACCTACCCATCGTCGTGACGGCGGACCCCGCCGTCCTGGGTGCGCGCACCCGTGGCGGCCGGGAGGTCTTCCCGGTACGGGCGGGGACGCGCGCCCTGACCGCGAGGGCCGGGCCCGGGCCATCCTGAGCGGCACGGGGGCAGCCGGGCCCGCCGCGGCGGGCCCGGCTGAAGCACCAGTCCCTGGAACGCCGATGATCACGCCCCGGAACGGAGGCTCCTCATGCGCCGGACACCTCCCCTCGGGGCACCACTCGTGAGCCCGCCGGTCGGCACGTGCGCCCTCAGGCACGTGCTCGTCCCGGCGGGCCGGCATCCCAAGGAGTACGGCAATGCGCGAGCACCTCAAGGCAGTTGGCGTGGCGACCCTTGCCGCGGCGGCCCTCTGCGCCGGCTACGCCGGGGCGACAGCCGAGGCCGCGGCGGGGGGAGGTGGTGCGGTCACGAGGGTGGTGGCCGCCGGTGAGTACGTCTGCCACACGTGGACCCGGATCCCGCACGCCTGAGGGCCGGGGCCCACGCGACCGGACCCCGTACGGCCGACGGGCTCAGGGACCTCGGCCGTACGGCGCCGCGCTGGTGCCACCCGACCGCAACGGCAGGACGGCGCTCACCTCCCCGCCCTCCGGCCCGGGTCGGCACCGGCACCAGCCGGCGAGCTCGGCGGCCCGCTCCGCCATCGTGGACATGCCCACACCGGGCTGCCACGGCCGGGCGGACGGGCCGCCGTTGTCGGTGACCTCGATGCGCAGCGCGTCGTCGGTGTCGTCGGCGCTGTCGGCGTTGTGCGCGCTGTCGATGCGCAGCCGGACCAGCGCGTGGTCCGCCCGGGAGTGCCGGGCGGCGTTCGTCAGCGCCTCGGTCGCGATGCGGTACGCCGCCACCTCGACCGCGGCCGGCAGCCGGGGGATCCTGTCGGGCGCGTCGACGGTGATGGCGAGCGGCGCGCCGCCGACGCGGTGGCTCAGCCGCTCGGCCTGCCGGGCCAGGGCCGCGACCAGCCCCAGCTCGTCCAGGGCGGGCGGCCGCAGCCCCTCGACCAGGCGGCGGATCTCGTCGATGGCGCCGCTCGCGTGCCCGCGCAACTGCGCCAGGAGCTCCTCGGCGGTGTCCGGGTCGGAGCGGACCAGGTTGCGCGCGGCGTCGGCGGTGAAGGCCAGGCCGGTGAGGGTGGGGCCGAGCCCGTCGTGCAGATCGCGGCGCAGCCGCCGCCGCTCCTCCTCGCGCGCCGACACCAGGCGCTCGCGCGAGGACTGGAGCTCCTCGGAGAGCACGGTCGCGCGCACCGCCACCCCGAGCGGCACCACCAGGACCCGCAGGGCGCGCAGGTCCTCCGCGCCGAGCCGGGCCTGCCCCGGCCGGGTGCCCACGACGAGCTCGGCCCGCCGGGTGCCCGGCGCGGGCAGCGGCACCCGTACGCAGCCGGGCGGCGGTGTGCCCGAGGCGGCCACCGGGCGCCCCTCCAGGCAGAAGGCGGCGTACGGCAGGCGCAGCGCGTCGCGGACCGTGAGGAGCAGCCCGTCCAGACCGGTCTCGGCGGTCAGCCGGGCGCCGATGCGGGTCAGCGCGCGCACCGGGTCGCCCCGGTCGCCGTACAGCAGCCGGTCGATGCCGTGCTGGAGCGCGCCGCGCACCGGGTGGAAGGCGATCGCGACGGCCACGGCCACGAGCGCGGCGCCGCCGATGTGGAAGGTCTCCCGCAGCACGTGGTCCAGGAACAGCACCACGGAGGTGTACACGCCCAGCACGCCGAGGGAGAGCGCCAGGTAGAGCAGGGCCCGGGAGACCACCCACTGGATGTCGAGCAGCTGGGGGCACAGGATCGCGACGGCGATCGCGATCGGCTGGGCGGTGATCAGGACCTGGAGCGCCTCCGCGCGCATGCCGAGCGGCCACCACGGGACGGCGCAGAGCACGGCGAGCATCAGCCACAGCACCTGGCGGCGCAGCGCCTCGTCGCCCCAGCGGTAGCGCACGACGAGCGCGGCGAGGTCGATGAGCAGCGGCACGAAGATGCCCAGGAGGTCGGTCTGCGGCCGGAACGGCTCCAGCGGCGGCCAGCTCAGGACGTGCAGATAGCCCGGCGGGCCGCCGAGCGCGTACGGCCGGGGCGTGGTCACGCTCCACAGCCAGAACAGGCCCCCGATCCCGGCCGTGCCCCAGGCGACCGGCCGCCAGCGCGGGCTCGGCAGCGCCCCGGTGGGGAACAGCAGCAGCGCGAGCGGCACGAACAGCCGCAGCCCGAGGGGCCAGGCGGCCAGCGCCAGCGTCACCAGGACCCGCAGCGTCGTACCGCTCCAGCCCTCGCGCAGCCCGAGTGCGAGGAAGCCGAGGGCCATGACGGTCCCGGCGTGCGCGGCCCCGCCGCCGAGCAGCAGCCAGCCGATGGGGTTGCGGGGGCGGCGCCAGGCCACGGCGACGCCGCAGGAGGCGAGGGTGAGGGAGAGGACGGTGTCCGTCACCACGAAGCTGTCGACGGCGAGCTGGAAGCCGAGGCCGCAGGCGGTCCACAGGGCCACGCCGGTGCCGGTGGCCGCCGCGACGGCGGTGAAGAATCCCCACGCCAGCCAGGTGGTCACCGCCGCCCACCCCCACCGAGTCCGCGCCCTTGCGGTCAGGGTCGCGGACACCCGGGCGGACGTTCGGTGTCTTGGCGGTCAAACGCCCCTAAGGGGTGACGCGCCCGCCGCGCTTAAGGGGTGACGCGCCCGCCGCGCTGCGGAAGGCCCGGCTAGCCCGCCCCGGGCGGCTCCGTCGGGCCGCGGCCGGAGAGCACCTCGCCGTACGCCTGCATCAGGTCGGGCAGCCGGAGCGTGGCCAGGTCGGTGCGGGTCGGCTCGCCGGGGTAGCCGGACAGGCGCAGGTCGCGGTAGGCGCAGCTCTTCTCGTACAGCGTGCGCAGGAACCTTCCGTTGCCCAGCTCGTCGATCCAGGCCTGGTCGACCACGTGCCCGCTGATGGACCGCAGCTCCTCCAGGGCCTCCTCGTCCCACACGTCGCCGTTCTCGGCGGCGAGCACCTGGCCGATCGCGGTGAGTTCGAGCGGGCGGTACGACGGGAAGTCGACGCGGGTGGTGAAGCGCGAGGACAGGCCGGGGTTGGCGGCGAGGAGGCGGTCCATGCCCTCCGGGTAGCCGGCGAGGATCACCACGAGGTGGTCGCGGTTGTCCTCGGCCCGCTTCAGCAGGACCTGGAGCGCCTCGTCGCCGTACGCGTCGCCCTTGCCGTAGCCGGAGTTGGACAGGGCGTAGGCCTCGTCGACGAAGAGGACGCCGCCCAGGGCGGAGTCGATGAGCTCGTTGGCCTTGACGGCCGTCTGCCCCAGGTACTCGCCGACCAGGTCCGCGCGCTGGGCCTCCACGAGGTGGTCGCCGCCGAGGAGCCCGAGGGCGTAGAAGACCCGGCCGAGGATGCGGGCCACGGTGGTCTTGCCGGTGCCGGACGGGCCGGAGAAGACGAAGTGTCGTTTCGGCGGCTGCACGGGCAGCCCCTGGGCCGCCCGCAGGCGGGCCATCTCCAGCTGCGCGGACAACGCCTTGACCTGCCGCTTGACCGGTTCGAGACCGACCATGCGCTCCAGCTCGGCGAGGGCTTCGGCGAGCAGCGCCGGGTCCGTGGGCCCGGACGGCGGCTGCGGGGCAGCGGGCTTGACGGGCAGCACCGCCTTCTCACGCGTCTCGCGCACGGTGTCGGCGGCGGGCGGCTCGGCCGGGCCCGTGCCGGAGGGCAGCTCGGGCTCGGTGACCTTGAGGTCGCGGCCCTCGGCGCCGAGCAGCGCCTCGACGCCCTCGGGCCCGTCGAGCGCGTCCTGGACCGGGCCGGCCAGGGTGACCGCGGCCAGGTCGGCGGCGTCGTACCCGTCGCCCTCGGCGATCGCGGCGAGCCGGGCCGAGGTGTCCATGAAGGCGGGGTCGACGCGGTGCACCGCGCGGTACAGCGGCAGGGCGGCGGCGGAGCGGCCGGTGCCCTCGTGCGCCCGGGCCAGCCAGTAGCGCAGCTCCTTGCGCTGCGGCTGCTCGCTGCGGCAGCGCATCAGGGCCGCGGAGAGCAGCGGCTCGGCCTGGCCGTACATGTCCAGGCGGACCCGTGCCATGCCGCCGAACAGGCCCGCCTCGATGCCGAGCATCGGGTCGTCGAGCAGCGGGTCGGTGTGGCGCACGAGCTGCTCCCAGTCCTTGACCAGGTAGGCGCGGCAGGCGTGCAGGAAGCGGACGTGCGGGTCGGCGTCGACGGGCGGGAGCCCGGCCAGGGCCCGGTCGAGCTCGGGCACGTGGCGGCCGTCCAGCCAGTGCGAGGCGTGCGCGAGCAGCAGGTCGCGGGGGGACTCCAGGACGGGCTGGACCCACCAGCCGAGCCAGTACCAGGAGTTCAGGGTGCGCGCGTGGCGGGCGCGCTGCTCGCCGAAGCGGTCCCGGTGCTGGTACATCCGCAGCAGTGCCGTCGTGGTGTCGACGCGCAGCGCGTGCAGCCCCAGCCAGCCGTCGGCCATGCCCGGGTCCATGCGCACCGCGGCCCGGAACTCCTCCTCCGCCTGCGGGTAGGCGCCCATCGTGCAGGCGTCGACGCCCCGCAGCCAGGCGAGGTCGGCCGGGGCGGCCTGGCTCTGCGTGCCGAAGTCCATCACGTCCCCCACAAGCCGTGCCCCCGGGTGTCCGACACCGGGCCGGTGCCCGCCGGCAGCCGTTCTGAACCACCATGCCGCGAACGGGAGTTGACCCGGTGCCCGAAGCCGCCGTGCGTCGGTCGCACCACACCGCATCGTACCTGCGGCCGGGCGGTCGGCCGTAGGGTGCGGGCGCCGGGGATCGGCCGCGGCGCCCCGGGCGGGCGCGCGGGGATGAGGGGGGCGCGATGGTCACCCAGGGTGAGCGGACGGCGGCGCGCGGGTGGCCGGCGCGAGGGGTGCGCGGGCAGAACGAAGCCCCCGATCACGGGGGAACAACCGGGGGCTTCGCGTACAAGGGCGACCCGAAAGGCCGCACATTGAGAACGTAAGTCCTGTAAGGCCCCTCGGTCAAGCCGAGTTGAGGCATGCGTGAAATCCGGCCAGGCCGTCCGGAAGGGGTGTTCCGGAGGTTCAGCGCGTTGCCGACCGGCCTTCACTCTGCGTGATGATTTGGGCGTCCCTTGCCGTCCCGGCGGGCCCCGTCAGCACCTCGTACCCCTCCGGCACCTCACGCACCAGAAACTGGGCGTACGGCCGGGACGGGTCTTCGGCGAAATGCTGTCGCTCGGCGGGCTCCCAGCCGTCCCAGAAGTCACTTTGCGCCGGGCCGTCCCGGCGGCGCCCGCGGGCCCAGGCGGCGTCGCGCGGCTGCTCCATCCAGAGCAGCCGCGCCAAAGACGGGCGGAGCAGGCGGCGGCCGGCGCCGACACCCTCCAGCAGGACCACGGGGGCCGCGGGCAGGGGGCGGCTTGCAGGGCCGAAGCGGCGCGTGTGCCAGTCGTACGCCTCGTAGTGCGCCGCCTCACCCCGGGACAGTGGCGTGAGGACCTGCCGCCGCAGCCGCCCGGTCCAGTCGAACAGCGCCTCGTGGCTCGCGATGTCGTCGAGCCGCAGGACCGGCGCGCCGCCGAGCGCCTCGGCGAGCCGGGCGGCGAACGTGGACTTGCCGGAGCCCGCGTGCCCGTCCACGGCGACCAGCCGGACCGGCCCGCAGGACGGGGGGAGCGCGCGCAGCGCACGGGCGAGGCGCGGGAGGGGCGTGGGGCGGCGGTTCCTTGTCATCACCCGCCAGCCTAGGCCCCGGACCCGAAAAGCGAACGTGTGCGCGGTTCAGCGTGGCGCCGCAGGTCATACCAGTGGTAGAGGCCAATATTGGTGCGTGTCGCCACGGTCCTCTCCCTGGCAGAACCCGCCAGGGTGAGGCCATAGTTGGCCCACTGTCGTGTACCTGACCAGCCTGTACCTGTCCCCTACGTGTACCTGACCAAGGCGTGTCCCGCGCCCCGTACGCCGTTCCCGCGGCGCGGCGGCACGCCTTCCCCCGCACACCCTCCACCGCAGCCCGTCGACCGGAACCGACTGGGGGTCCCGTCCATGGACCGAGCCGAGAACATGTCCCGCAGAAGACTCCTCACCACCGCGGCGGGCGCCGCCGCCCTGACCGCCGTCGCGGCCGTAGCCACCCGCGCGGGCGCCGTGCCCGGCGCCCGCCCCGGAACCGCCCCCCGCACCCGCCCGCCCCGCGCCGACCGGCCCGTGGACAACCGCTTCTGGACCTCACGCAAGGACTGGGGCGCGGGCACGCCCGACGGCACCCGTGTCACCGGCTCCACCCGCCCCGGCGTCGCGATCGCCGAGCCCGCCGGCACCACCGGCTACACCGACCCGCACACCGGCGCGACCACCACCTGGGAGTACGCCCGCTGGACGTCCCCGGCGCACCGGCCCGACGTGCCCGCCACCGAGGTCATCGCCTCGTGGAACGCCCGCACCCCGACCGGCACCTGGATCCAGGTCGAGGCGGAGGCCGCCTACTCCGACGGCACCACGTCCCCCTGGTACGTCCTCGGCCGCTGGGCCTCCGGCGACGACCGGCAGGACCCGGCGGCCCCGGTGATACGGCGTACCTCCGTCGACGGCCAGAAGGACGGCAGGTCCAGCGTCTGGACCGACACCCTGGCCGTCGACGACCCCGCGAGCGGCCTGCGCGTGGCCGCCTACCGGCTGCGCCTGACCCTGTACCGCAGACCCGGTACCGCGCTCACCCCCACGGTGTGGCGGCTCGGCGCCATGGCCTCGGACGTGCCCGACCGCTTCACGGTGCCGGCCTCCGAGCCGGGGCCCGCCGCGGAGCTGGCCGTGCCGCGCTACTCGCAGGAGGTCCACAAGGGCCGGTACCCCGAGTACGACAACGGCGGCGAGGCCTGGTGCAGCCCCACCTCGTCGCAGATGATCCTGGAGTACTGGGGCCGCGGGCCCACGGCCGCCGACCTCGCCTGGGTCGACCCCTCCTACACCGACCCGCAGGTGTGCCACGCGGCCCGTTTCACCTACGACTACCAGTACGGCGGCTGCGGCAACTGGCCGTTCAACGCCGCCTACGCCGCGACGTACCGGGACATGCAGGGCGTCGTCACGCGGCTCGGGTCCCTCACCGACCTGGAGACGCTGATCGCGGCGGGCATCCCGGTCATCACGTCGCAGTCGTTCCTGAAGGAGGAGCTGACCGGCGCCGGGTACGGAACGGCGGGCCACCTGATGACGGTCGTCGGCTTCACCGCCGACGGCGACGTGATCGCCAACGACCCGGCGTCCCCGACCAACGCCGCGGTGCGGCGCGTCTACCGGCGCCGCGAGTTCGAGAACGTCTGGCTGCGCACCAAGCGCAAGAACGCCCAGGGCAGGGTCGTCTCCGGCAGCGGCGGCGTCTGCTACCTGTACTTCCCGCTGCGGCCGGCGAAGCGGCAGGTCCGCGCCCTCGCGGCGGTGGGCGTGCGCTGACGCCGGGGCGCCCCGGAGGCCGCACGCGATCTCCGGGGCGCGAGGCGTCCGCGACGCGGATCTCCGGAACGCGGATCTCCGGAACGCGGATCTCCGGAACGCGAATCTCCGGAACGCGAATCTCCGGAACGCGGGCCTCCGGGGCGCGGGGCTCAGGTCGCCGGGTCCACCACCCAGTCCGGGTGCCCCGGCATCGGCGGCGTGCTCGGGCCGTACAGCCACGGCTCCAGGAAGCCCTCGATGTCCTTGCCGTCCGCGCCCGCGACCCGGGTCGCCAGGTCGACGTACTCCCGTGTGCTCGCGGCCTTCCCGCGGTACCGCGTGACCCAGGCCCGCTCGATCTTCTGGAAGGTGGCGTCGCCGACCTTCTCCCGCAGCGCGTACAGGACGAGCGCCGAGCCGTCGTACCGCATGCGCTTGAAGAGGTTCGGCTCGGTGGGCTCGGCCGGGGCGCCGAAGTCGCGGCGCCACTGGTCGTGCGCCCGGTACGCGGCCTTCATCGTGGCCTCGAAGCTGTCGCCGCCGTGCTGCTCGGAGTACATCCGCTCGTAGAAGCGGGCGTGGCCCTCGCTGACCCACAGGTCCGACCAGCTCGCCAGGGCGACGCTGTCGCCGAACCACTGGTGGGCCAGCTCGTGCACCAGGTTCCGCTCGGCGTCGACCTGGGTGCCGAGCAGGTCGGCCTTGGGGACGAGCGACAGGGTCTGGGTCTCCAGGGCGACGCCGAGGTCGGTGTCGCCGACGAGGACGCCGTAGCGGTTGAAGGGGTAGGGGCCGAGCCTCTCCTCCAGCCACGCCAGGTGCTCGGGGGTGAGCTTGCGGTACTTCGCCGTGGGCTCCACCAGCGCGTCCGGGACGACGTCGCGCAGCGGCAGGCCGCGCGGGCCCTCGCCGTCGACGAGGGTGAACCTGCCGATCGCGAGCTGCACGAGCTGCGTGGACAGCGGCTGCTCCGAGTCGTACGTCCACCGCACCCGGTCACCGGGCCGGGCGCTCCTACCGACCAGCCTGCCGTTGGCCACGGCCGTCAGGTCCTTCGGCGTGGTGATGCGGAAGGTGATGGGCGCGCGCCGGCTCGGGTGGTCGTTGGCGGGGAAGATCAGCCGGGCGCCGTTGGGCTGCGGGTAGACCACGGTGCCGTCGGGCGTGGGGATCCAGCCGTAGGTCTCGATGGCGTCGTCGCGGTGCCGGACCTGCGTGGGGTCGGCGGTGTAGCTGACCTCGACCGTGAAGGGGCGGCCCTTGGCAAGCGGCGCCGCGGGCGTGACGGTCAGCTCGTCGCCCTCGCGCGACGTGCCCGCGGCCCTGCCGTCGACGGTGACCGTGTGCAGCGTGTTGCCGCCGAAGTCGAGGTTGAAGCGGGACAGGTGCTGGGTGGCGGTGGCCTTGATCGTGGCCGTGGCCGCGAACGGCGTCCGGGGCGCCTGCCAGTCGAAGTCCAGCAGGTAGCGGTCGACCCGGTAGCCGCCGTTGCCGTCGAGCGGGAACATCGGGTCTCCGAGGCCCGGGGCGCCGGGCGTGGGCTCGCCGTCGGCGGCGCCCGGGGAGGTGGCGTACGAGACCGGGCCGGTGAGGGCGGCCGTCACGGCCACGGCCGCCGCGAGGGCGAGCCGCGCGCCGCGGCGGGGCGTCGGGAACGTGCTCATCGGGAACCCTTCGGTCGGCGGTGCGCGAACGCGCGTCCGCCGCCCGCGCGCGTACGCCGACTCGGGCGCACGCGCCGCCGGCGGACGTACGCCGACTTAGACGCACGGCACCGGGCCCGAGTTGTGGCGTGACCAACGTCTCCCTCGAAAGGAGGGGTTTCCCTGGCATGGTGGAGGGGTCCCGGGGGAAGCCACCGGCGCGCGGCGCACGCGCTGCCGGACGACGTATCGAGAGTTGCCATGACCGCGAGCTCCGCCACCGCCACCGTTCTCCAGGCCCCCGTGGGCCTCAAGGCCCGCACCGGCGGCCCGCAGGACGACGGCCCCAAGGTCGTCGAACACCTGCTGGGCTGGACGCTCGTCGTGCTGCTGGCGATGCTGGTCACGCAGGCCGGTCTGATCTGACCCCGGCCGTGCCGCGGGCGGGCTCCGGCTCCGCCCGCCAGTGCCGGTCCGGGACGCCCACCAGGTTGTAGAGCCGCCGCACGGGCGAGCGCCGGGGCAGCAGGACCAGCCCCGTGGCCACCGCGCACAGCACGAGCCCCGGCCAGCCGCCGAGCAGCCGGACGAGGGCGCTCGCGGCCAGTGCCCCGAGGAACGGCAGGCCGTACACCCCGGCCGCCGCGATCGCCACGGCGAGGACCGGGCGCACCCCGCGGTCCTCCTCCGCACCGGGCAGCGACCAGCCCTCGACAAGCCAGCCGACCTGCATGAGCAGCAGGGTGCCCACGACGGCCGCGCCGAGCACGAGCAGGGCGAGGAACGTGCCCGAGGTGGCGAAGTCCAGGGCGTTGTTCACCACGCTGTCGTGCGGCCAGTCCGCCCAGTCGCGGGCCCCCGGCGACAGGAACCGCTCGTACCCGCTGCCGTCCCAGCCGTGCACGAGCACCCCGAAGACCAGGAAGTGGGCGCCCGCGCACTGCAGGTACGCCTAGTAGCCCGCGCCCACGAGCACCAGGGCGCGCGCCGCGAGGAAGCCGAGGACCGCCCCGACCGGGATGCCGCCCGCGTACGCCAGGACGAACCCGGCCCATACGTCGTCGTGGCCGCGTGCGACGTGCATGGTCGCCCAGGACGGGTTCTGCCACAGCAGGAAGAGCCCCGTCGGCACCATGAGCACGGCGGCGAAGAGCAGGGTGAGCGCCAGGTACGGGTTGGCGGCGTGGCTGCGGGTGCGCGGGCCCTCGCCCGCGGTGATCCGCTCCCACACCTGGAGCTGGCGCCCCGCGGCGAGCGCGGACGTTGCGCCCACCGCGTAGGCCCACAGCAGCGCGGCCTGGATCTGCAGCACGGTGCCTCCCCGTGGGGGGTGGGTGTGGGGTGCCTGCCGGGCCCGGGTCAGGGGCGGGCCCGCAGCGTGAGCCCGCCGGCGACGATCTCGTCCGAGGTGACCAGGGCCTGCTCGGCGCTCACGTCGGTCATGAAGACGAACGGCGGCACCAGCGGCGGCACCGGCAGCCGGTCGGGTGTGAAGGTCAGGCAGAGCAGACCCTCGATGCAGCCCTTGAACCTGGTCAGGTAGAGCGTGACCTTGCCGCTCAGGTCCAGCTTGTCGGCGCCCAGGGCGAGTTCGCGGCCGCCGTCCCGGGTCCGCAGCCGGTAGTCGGTCAGCGAGGCCGCGCGCATCCGCAGCACCATGACCTTCAGCGGCCCGTCGGCGGTGGGGACGGTGCGGACCCCGGCGACGATGAAGCCCTTCGGCGCGAACAACGTGGTGGTGACCGTCGGCGGCGTCCGCGCCGCCACGACCTCCCCCGCCCCCGGCGCGCGCGGCGCCCCGGCCGCCCGCCCCCCGGGCGGGTGCGCTCCCGGCGGCAAGCCGGGCGCGGCCTTCGCCGGGACGGCCCCCCACAGCGCCGCCCCGGCGAGGACCACCGGAAGCAGCACGGCGAGGGTCCGCGTGCCCTGCCCGTCGCGGATCCCCGGCCGCCGCGCCTCCTCCTGGCCGTCCGCGGGCACCGGCGTCCACCCGAAGCCCATCGCGCTGCCGACGATGCCGAGCACCATGCCGACCAGGAAGCCGCCGAGGTTCGTCGCGGCGAACGACAGGACGGACAGGATCATGGCGTTGACGGACACGTAGTGGTGCGTGTGCGGCAGCAGCCACAGGAACAGCCCGGCGACCATCAGCCCGATCCCGATGCCGATCGCGGCGATCCCGCCGATCCCGAGGCTGACCAGGACGGTCAGCGGCGACAGCGGCACGAGGAGCAGCTCCGCGCCGCCCAGCAGGAGCAGCAGCCCGCCCCAGAAGGGCCGGGTGCGCCGCCAGCGGCGGAACACCCGGCGCGCTCCCGGGAGCGGCAGCCGCTCGTCGAGCCACCCGCCGAAGCGCGGTGCGCCCCGCCCGCTCAGAAGCACTTCTTGCCGCCGAGGCTGACGTCGACCCGCATGCCCTTGAGGCGGAAGTTGCCACCGGTCGCCGACCAGGCGTTGGACCGGACCCCGGACACCTCGATGTCCCCGGCCTGGAGGCCGAACTTGCCCTTGTCGCCCTTGACCCCGGGCACCTCGTCCAGCGTGGAGGCGTCCCGGCCGATCTCGGCGGTGCCGAAGCGGGCGTCGCCGACCAGGTCCTCGGCGTCGATGACCAGGTTGCTCGCGGTGACCTTGCCCGCGTCGCCGCCCGCCGTCAGCTTGAACACCACTGTGCCGAGCGGCGTCTTGACCGCGGCGGCCTGGCAGATGTCGGACAGCGTGGCGTCGCCGATGCCCAGGAGCGCCACGGGGTGGCCCTTGCCGTCCACCGACCGGTCCGTCTCCACGTAGCTGGCCAGGCCCTGGCTCGACAGGCGGCCGGAGGAGACCTGGAAACTGGTCCCCGAGACCGCGAAGGACGCGGCCAGCGCGCCCTCCGCCATGACCGACGCCATCGCGCCGACCGCGACGAACGCGGGCAGCGCGATGACGGCCGTCTTCTTCCAGTTGGTTCTGCCCTCGGTCGCGGACCCGCGTAAGGGCCGCTTGTCTGCGCTCACTGTTGTCCTCCCGTACGAGTCGGCCGTACCGCGCGTGCGTCAGGGGAGTGCGTTACAGGGCGCCGTCGGGAGGGCCGCGGCCGCACGGGCGGGCCGCGCGGGTCTGCCATACTGCGGGCCATCCCAAGGCAGTTGGAGACTAGGGCCGATATTGAATAATAGTCAACAGTGCGGTACCGATCGTTCCCCCGATCCCGACCGCCCGCAGGCGCGCGGCACCGACCGCTCGGTGGCGCGCCGCGCCGAACTGATCACGATCGGCCGGAAGCTCTTCGCCGACACGTCCTACGACGCGCTCTCGATGGACGACATCGCGAGACAGGCGGGCGTCGCCAAGGGGCTGATCTACTACTACTTCAAGTCCAAGCGCGGCTACTACCTCGCGATCATCGAGGACTCGGTGGCCGACCTGGTCGCGCGCGCCGCCGGGGACACCGAACTCCCGCCGGAGGAGCGGGCGCACCGCACCATCGACGGCTATCTGCGCTACGCCGAGCACCACCAGGCGGCGTACCGGACCATCGTCAGCGGCGGCGTCGGGTTCGACGCCGAGGTGCACGCCATACGGGACGGCGTGCGCGAGGCGATCATCGGCACGATCGCCGAGGGCGCGTACGGCCGCCGCGCGATCCCGCCCCTCGCGCGCACGGCGCTGCTCGGCTGGCTGTGCAGCGTGGAGGGGATCACGCTCGACTGGATCGGCCGGGCGGACGCGGCGGGGGAGAAGGAGCTGCCGCGGGACGCGGTGCGCGAGCTGCTCGTGCGGACCCTGCGCGAAACCCTGGACGTGATCGAGGAGTTCGAGCCCACCTGCCCGGCCCCGCCCCGGGGCTGACACGGCGAAGGGGCGGGAGCCCGCCGGCTCCCGCCCCGCTCGTGTGCCGCGTACGGCTAGTTGATGGCCTTGATCAGCTCACCGTTCGCGGTGTCGCCGCTGAGCTCCCAGAAGAAGGTGCCTCCCAGGCCCTGCTGGTTCTTGTAGTTCATCTTCCCGGCGATGGTGGCCGGGGTGTCGTAGCTCCACCAGTTGGTGCCGCAGTGCGCGTACGCGGTCCCGCCGACCGTGCCGTTGGCCGGGCACTTGGTCTTGAGCACCTTGTAGTCGTCGATGCCCTGCTCGTACGTGCCCTGCGCGGGGCCGGTCGCGGTGCCGCCCGGCGCCTTCTGCGTGACGCCGGTCCAGCCGCGGCCGTAGAAGCCGATGCCGAGCAGCAGCTTGTTGGCGGGGACGCCGAGGCCCTTGAGCTTCGCGATCGTGGCCTGCGAGTGGTAGTCGGCCTTGGGGATGCCGCTGTAGGAGCTCAGCGGCGAGTGCGGCGCCGTCGGGCCCTTGGCGTCCCAGGCGCCGAAGTAGTCGTACGTCATCGGGTTGTACCAGTCGACGTACTGGGCGGCGCCGCCGTAGTCCGCGGCGTCGATCTTGCCGCCGGGGGAGGCGTCGGCCGGGATGGCGGCGGTGACCAGGTTCTTGGAGCCGAACTTGGCGCGCACGGCGGCCATCAGGTTCTTGTACGCTGCCCGCCCGCTGGTGTCGCAGGTCAGGCCGCAGGCGTTGGGGTACTCCCAGTCGATGTCGATGCCGTCGAAGACGTCGGCCCACTTGGAGTTCTCGACCAGGTCGTAGCAGGACTGGGCGAAGGCCTGCGGGTTCTTCGCGGCCTCGGTGAAGCCGCCGGACCAGGTCCAGCCGCCGAAGGACCACAGGACCTTGAGGTCCGGGTGCTTCTTCTTCAGCTTGCGCAGCTGGTTGAAGTTGCCCCGCAGCGGCTGGTCCCAGGTGTCCGCCACGCCGTCGACGCTCTGGTCGGCGGAGTAGGCCTTGTCGGTGGCGGCGTAGGCGTCGCCCATCGCGCACTTGCCGCCCTGGACGTTGCCGAAGGCGTAGTTGATGTGCGTGAGCTTGTTGGCGGAACCGGACGTCTCGATGTTCTTGACGTGGTAGTTCCGGCCGTAGACGCCCCATTCGGTGAAGTAGCCGACGACGCGCGAACCCGCCTGCACCTCCGCGGCCTTGGGGGCGGCGTTCTGCTCCGCCGCCGCGGTGCCCGCTCCGGCGAGCAGGCCCGCGCCGAGCACGGCGGTACAGGCGGTGGCCACGAGCGCCCGGAACCGGGCGCGGGGACGGTGTGGTCTTGGCATCGCTGTCTCCTCGTGGGGGGAGGGGGGAGCAAGGGGGGTGGTGCTGTTGACCGAAGAACAGTCGCGCCTTGAATTGGCATGGACGCGAAAGATTCCGTGCCGCTGGACTGTAGGAGGACTAGACCAGTGCGTCAATGGTTCGGACCAATTTCGGGATCACTCGGGGAGTGACCGGCCCCGTCGGCGACCGTCCTCGCGCGCGGCTGGACAACGACTGGGGAAGATCCCATTCCGGCCGGGATCACCCGTGACGCCATGCCTCCGATCGGGCATACTCAACGCGCCACCGTCACTGGTCAGCCGCCTCCGCGATCCGGAGGGGCAGCATCGGACGGGGCATCTCACGGCAGCGGCGCCACACCCCGTGCGCGCGTCCGCCGCAAGCGCCCCACAGGGGAGAGGAGAGCAGCATGCCCGAGTCAGCCGTGCAGCCGGTGGAGCGTCAACTGCCCACCGAAGAGGCCCGGGACCTGCTGGCGCTGGTCCGCGAGCTCGTCCAGCGGGAGATCGCGCCGCACGCCGCACAGGAGGAGGCCGAGGGCCGCTTCCCGCGCGAACTCTTCACCCTGCTCTCGGAGTCGGGCCTGCTGGGCCTGGCCTACGACTCCGCGTTCGGCGGCGGCGACCAGCCCTACGAGGTCTACCTCCAGGTCCTCGAGGAGCTCGCCGCGGCCCGGCTCACCGTCGGCCTCGGCGTCAGCGTGCACTCCCTCGCCTGCCACGCCCTGGCGGGCTACGGCAGCAAGGAGCAGCGGGCGGAG
The DNA here is from genome assembly GCF_030010595.1 of Streptomyces sp. CC224B. Classification (NCBI taxonomy): domain Bacteria; kingdom Bacillati; phylum Actinomycetota; class Actinomycetes; order Kitasatosporales; family Streptomycetaceae; genus Streptomyces; species Streptomyces sp. CC224B. The sequence goes on from NZ_JASCXL010000030.1 coordinate 84,052, forward strand.
TACCTGCCCGACATGCTCGGCGGCGGCCTGCTCGGCGCCTACTGCCTGTCGGAGCCGTCCTCGGGGTCGGACGCCGCGTCGCTGCGCACCAAGGCGGTGCGGGACGGCGACGACTGGGTCCTGTCCGGCACGAAGGCCTGGATCACGCACGGCGGCATCGCCGACTTCTACACCGTGCTCGCTCGCACCGGCGGCGAGGGCCCCCGGGGCGTCACGGCCTTCCTCGTCCCGGGGGACGCGCCGGGACTCGCGGCCGCCGCGCCGGAGAAGAAGATGGGCATGAAGGGCTCGCCCACGGCACAGCTCCACTTCGACGAGGTCCGGGTCGGTGACGAGCGCCGGATCGGCGACGAGGGCCAGGGCTTCGCGATCGCCCTGTCGGCGCTGGACTCGGGGCGGCTCGGCATCGCCGCGTGCGCCATCGGCGTGGCCCAGGCGGCGCTCGACGAGGCGCTGTCCTACGCGACCGAGCGGCGGCAGTTCGGGCGGCCCATCGCCGACTTCCAGGGGCTGCGCTTCATGCTCGCCGACATGGCGACGCAGATCGAGGCGGGCCGGGCGCTGTACCTGTCGGCGGCGCGGCTGCGGGACGCGGGCAGGCCGTTCTCCAAGCAGGCCGCGATGGCCAAGCTCCTGTGTACCGACGCCGCGATGAAGGTCACCACGGACGCCGTGCAGGTCCTGGGCGGCTACGGCTACACCGCGGACTTCCCGGTCGAGCGCTACATGCGCGAGGCCAAGGTCCTGCAGATCGTCGAGGGCACCAACCAGATCCAGCGGATGGTCATCGCCCGCCACCTCGCGGGCCCCGACTCGCGCTGAGGCCGACCGGGCCCGGCGCGCGCTCGTCCCCTCCGAGCGCGGCGCGCACCGGACTCCTCCGGGCCCGGCGCGCACCGATGCGCCGGACCCGGCCCCGCGCCGGCCCCGTGGCGCCCCGGCGCGCTGTCGGCCCCGGCACCCGACGCGCTCCGCCAGGCTCCCGGGGCCCGGCTCAGGCGGGCTCCGGACGCAGCCCGAAGGAGCTCTGCGGCGCGGGGGTGATCAGCAGCCGGGGGTCCGCGCCCCGGGGCCGCAGGCCGCGCTCCTCCTCCCGCTCGGGCGCGGCGGCCGGACGCCGCGCCGCGTCGTAGCGGGTGCCGCGGTCGCCGATGGGCAGCGTGTCGTCGGCCTGCCCCTGCGGCGCGCCCCGGCCGGTGCCGAACGCGGTGGTCTGGCGGACGCCGGGCGACGGCTCGTGCCAGGCGCCGAACGAGGCCTCCCGCCCGCCGCCGAACGCCTCGCCGGGCGCCCCGAACTGCCGCCCGCGGGGCATGGCGTACGGCCCGTCCCCGGGCGGCCCGAACTGGTCGTCGCGCACGGCGCCGTACTGCCCCTCCCCGCCGCCCCCGAAGTGCTGGGTGAACTGGCCGCTGCCGGCCGGGGGCGCCGCGAGCCGGACCCACTCCGGGTCGTGGTGGCCCGGCAGGGTCCGGCCGCGCTCGGTCCAGTGGCGGATCAGCGCCCGGTAGATGGGCGGGTCCGGCGGCGGCGAGGGCTGCGGCGGGGGAGGGGGCGGCGGGGACTGCTGGGGGGTGTAGGAGAGCGGTGAGGCGTACGAGGCCTGTGGGGTGAAGGAGGCCTGGGGCGCGAAGGGCTGCTGGTGTGTGTAGTGAGACCTATGATGAACCGATTCTGCGGCGGCAGGCGGCATCACAAGAGTCCGCCGGTGCGGTCCTGCCGGAGCATGTGTGGGGGTCATGTCCGGCCAACGCGCGGTGCCGGGGCCAGGTCACCATCGGGCTGAATCGAGAGTGCGTTCACGGCGTTCCCGTGCGCGGCGCACGCGGCGCACCCGGTCCTCGCCGCCGCACGCGGGGCGAGTCCGGCGGCCCCGCACGCGTCGCCGGTGCCTCGCGCGCCCCGCCAGCGCCGCACCGGACCCGGCGCGCCCCGTTGCGGCC